>JAAZDA010000396.1 GCA_012512995.1 Clostridiales bacterium
CCCGTATACAGATCAGTAAATCTGTTCTTTAGCATAACTGTCTGGTCTTCTTTTGAATAATTAAGGATAAAGAAATAGTCGTGCCCGTTCTTGCTTCTTACTGTTATCTCACATTCCCTCGGCACACTGATGAGCTCACTGTAAGGATCCAGAACTCCAAGTTTTTCGAGGAACACTTTTGCTGTATCTGCCGTGAATGCACCTCCGAAATACAAAGTCCTTCCTTCACCACACTTGTTCTCAATTAGTGCAGGTACTCCGGAATAGTAGCTGTTACTGTATGTTCCAAGCACCTTTGCGTTTCCAACAGGTGCTAATTCGTCATTGAATACAGCCGCCTCTATTTTTGTTCCTTCCCAGTCAACATATATTGTTCCTTCATCTGGCGCGACAAGCGTATATTCTGTTACATCTGTGCCAGACAGGTCCCTTACCAGACCTGGAAGCAGGCTCTGAACACATTTTCCAGTAATATCTTTATATCCGGCTCTGCACCCGAACACAAGCGTTCCACCCTGTCCCACATATTCTTTCAGAAGCTCTGCTTGTTTTGCAGTCATTATTACTGCGTGTGGATAAAACAGGACCTTGTATCTGCTCAAATCATCTGCAGTCGTGCCGTCCAATAGATAAACAAAATCTATTGGTGTATGAGTCAACTGTGATGCTGTATATAGTCCATTTTGTGATGTCTCTTCAATAACCTTATGCCATACATCA
The DNA here is from genome assembly GCA_012512995.1 of Clostridiales bacterium. Lineage (GTDB taxonomy): Bacteria > Bacillota > Clostridia > Lachnospirales > Lachnospiraceae > CAG-791. The sequence goes on from JAAZDA010000396.1 coordinate 721, forward strand.
AGCTCCGCATCCCACTTATTATCATATGTTTCGATAATACCGACCCGAGTCTGATATTTTGATCCTGCAACCTCTGAGATTTTCCTGAGCTTGTCATGAACATCCTGTACTTCTTTCAATCTCCTGTTGTCTCTATTGGAATAATCAAGGATTCCATGCCAATATATTTCTGTCCCGATCGTTGATGTCCTCCACCGAAAATAACTTATATAGTCCGCTCCATGCGCTATGCTCTGCATCGTCCACAGTGTTATCTGTCCCGGGCGTGGTGTAGGTGCTTCCATGGCAGTATTCCAACCATTCGCCCCAGATTGTTGCTCCATTATTCCGAATCTACCCTGCAAAGCACGCACTTCGTCGAGATTCATGCACCATTGACGGTCCTTAAGGCTGTTAGTCTGCTGAAAGTGTGAATTTATTCCATAAGCCATATTAGGATATGAATCATATGTCATAAAATCAAGACTTTCACTTGTCATCCTGTGATTATCAAGATCGCCAAACAGGCCATTAGTCGTAATAAAGTCTCCTGGCTTCAGGTATTTTCTGATAATATCACTCTGAAGCTTCGCCCATCTACATGCGCTGTCAGATACAAACCTCTTGTAGTCAAGGACTTCATGTGGATTAGTTGCATTAGACAATGTGGTCCGCGGAACATATACCTCTCCCCATGCTGTATAAGTCTGGTTCCAGAAAGCAGTGCCCCATGCGGCATTGAGGTTTTCAATCGCTCCGTATTTGTCCTTTAGGAATTCACGGAAAGCTATGGTATCGCTTTCCGAATAGAATTCATTCATCTCGCAATTGATTTCATTATCGATCTGCCACCCTATGATCGACGGATGTTTTGCATAATGCTCAGCCATGCGGGTTACGATGTTGCATGTAAATCTCTGATAAATCAGAGAATTGTAATTATAGTGCCTCCTTGCCCCGTGACGATATAAAACACCATCCATTCTTGCATTCAACACCTCTGGGTATTTGTCTGTCATCCAGGCCGGTGGTGTTGCCGTCGGGGTACAGAAGATCACCTTCATTCCCTTTTCTTCACATAGATTCAGGAATCTGTCAAAGAACCCGTATGTGTATTCACCCTCTTTTGGTTCAAACTTATTCCATGAAAACTCCGCAACTCTGACCACCTCTATTCCAGTCTTGAGCATACGTTCAATATCATCTTCCCACATGGATTCATCCCAGTGTTCCGGATAATAATCTGTTCCCATAACAATTCTGTCATCATTCAATATGTAGCTCATTTTTCTCCTTCCATATACCTGAGCGTTGTTGGCGAAGGCACACGCCAGCAAATACGCATCTGGAACCGTGCTATTGCCGTCGATGGTATTGTCTACGATGTTTCAGCCTATTTCAGGAATGGCAATCATCATGGTTACAGTGCCGGGCAGGATCTGACTGATGCCTTCTATGACGAACACAGCATCAGCATATTGCGTGACTGCGAAGTGATGGGAACACTGGAGGGGAACTGATCCATCAGATATTATGTATCCGGTCATAACAATTCTCTTACTGCTGATGCATTCAATATAATAAAACACAGTGAAGTAGTAAAGATAAACTTAACTCAACTTCACTGCAAACTTCACTGTGTTGTGCCAATCAATAAGCGTGACGGCATGGCACTTATAGAGCATCAGTTAGGATGTCTATTATCAAGGCGTTCCCAAGTCTCCCCGCCCGGTAACCAGTCTCAAGTCACATACTGATAACTCATTAAGATTTCCTCAACCGCCGTTACAGTGTTATACTATGAATAGTTGTAAATCGTTATTATTCATATCACGCCAACATCAAAAAGGAGCAAATATAGTGGAGGAACTTCATCAGCAGATAGAACAAATTCTCAATAGCAAGCACATTGATAAGAGTAATATCGAATCATTAGGCAAAGATGAATCTCTGTATCCTTTTAGTAATGAAGGAAGAATTCTTGCATACATGCTGGCCATTAAAGCTATATCTTATGAGCAATATGATACATTGCGTAAAGAATACAATAATCGGAACAAATACCTGAGGCTATTTGATTTGGCACCAAGAACTTTCGGGGAAACATGGGGCGAGCAGCATTTGCTTTCTCTCTATCCTCAGTTCAAGAAAGCCACAAAAGAGTTGCTCGTTAATCAATACCCATCATTCGATGGTGAATTTGATCTGTGGCTTGATGGTATTCGTGTAGAAGTAAAAGCATGTCGCGCAAACAGTGACAAAATTAAAAAAAGTCTTGCCAGCAGAGCTTACCTTCATTCAGAAGCTAAATCTGCCGGATTCAAATACCATTATCAGCAGTTAAAGCCTTCCTGTTGTGATGTCTTTATTTGGATTGGTGTTTGCCGCGACGAGCTCATATATTGGGTGC
>JAAZDA010000397.1 GCA_012512995.1 Clostridiales bacterium
TTATAGCACCAATCTTGTGTAATCACAATTTATTCTTGTAGACTGCCGCTGATACCGTCTGGATTGTGCTTTTCCTTTCTTTTTGTTCCCTTTAATTAGCCATGAACTGCTTCATGCCCTGGGACTTTGCGCCGGGGTTATCGTTGCCGTAGCCCTCAAGCAGATTGATTGCACCCCAGATGCCAAGACCTGCGCCCAGAGCGATAACGAGAGTCTGAAGAACGGTTACTGCGCTATTGAAAAATGCCATAATATTTTCCTCCTAAAATTTGAAATTGTTTTGAGAATAGAAAAAGCCCTCCGTACTACCGGCATCAAAACCGGACGGAAGGCTTAGTTTACGAGAATCTTTTCAAGGAACTCCTCGACGGTTATCACGCCAAGTTTCTGTTCCATTCTGCTTCTTGCATATTCAGTTTCACAATCATATATATCACCACCACCTTTCATAAGAAACAGCCAATACATTGACTGCAACAAATCTTCACGAGAAGCACAGATTGTCGGTGAAAAAACGACAGGTGAAACCTTCAGAACCTCTGCGAGTTTCGCTGTGGTTTCTGCATTAGGGGTTCGAGCGTTTTTCTCATACTGAGCAATACGGACATCCGCTGTTTTCTCGGAATACCCCATCAAGAGTCCAAGCTCTTTCTGGGTAAGGCGGCGAAATCGTCTAACGAACTTCAATCGCTGCCCAATAGAGGTATCCGTGATCCACCAAGTCATTTTTTTTACACCTCGCTTTCTGCAAATTCTCGATATACAACCTCATTTTTTGCTCTGCGCTTGCCTACGGCTTCACTGGGAGCAAGGTCAGGGTAGGTTGCCTGCACTTTCTGTCTGCTTCTGCGGACAGTTTCAAACCCCGGAAAGCTGCGTCTATCCAGTTCCTTCAAAAACACAGGAACCGTCATGGCATGAATGTCGATGCCACGCAGACCGGAATAGTGTTCCAGTACCATCAGGTACAAATGATTGTCGGTATTTCTTGCCTTGTGGTCGTGTTCCAAGATGTTCTTAACCAGGGCAGATACCGTTTTCAGATTTTCCAAACAGAAACCTCCTTAATCCGCATCGACTACCACAAACTCATCACCTGCCTTGAGCTTCAACCTTCGACTCAGAAACTGCTCAATGTTGAACTCATTTCTCTTATCAAAGTCTGATGTGTACTTATAATTGGGGTGCTGCGTCAGATCGTACTTGTCAGAAAGAAACGGTCTGACACCACGCAACTGCAAAATACACTTGCTGCCATCCAGAACCGCAAGCTCATCTACGCTCGCAAGGTCTTTGCCTAACTTCTGATAATTCAAGCCGTAAGACGGGCTGTTACCTCTGGTGTTGGAGGTGTTGTAGGTGTCGATAGTTTCTTTTCCCAATGCCTGATTCAGTTCTTTGAGCGTGGTTGGCTCAGAACCACCCAGGAAAATTCGGGAATCCATGTTGCCGATGATGGTATCGGCATTGTCTTTATAAATGGCTTTCAGCTGTGATTGTGCCTGGAGAACAAGGCAAGCCGATATTTCACGGCTTCGGATTGTCGCTACCAGTTTTTCCAGATTGGGAATCTGACCGATGTTTGCCATCTCATCAATCAAGCAGCGCACATGAACCGGCAGTCTGCCGCCGTACACATCATCTGCTTTCTCGCACAACAAGTTGAACAGCTGTGTGTAAATCATGGAGATCAAAAAATTAAAGGTCGCATCCGTATCTGACATAATCAGAAAGAGCGCCGTTTTCTTATCTCCGAGAGTATCCAACTGCAACTCGTCATAGGCAGTCACATCTCTGACCTCCTGAATATCAAAAGGAGCCAGACGAGCGCCGCAGGAAATCAAAATCGACTTAGCGGTCTTGCCGGCAGCCAGCTTGTATTTTTTATACTGACGGACCGCAAAGTGATTCGGCTTTTTCTTTTCCAGGGCTTCAAACATCAGATCCACCGGGTTCTGGAACTCCTCATCATCTTCCCGCACCTCCATTGCGTTCAGGAACTCAATCAGGGTGGAGAAATTCTGTTCCTCAACCGGAGCTTCATAGTGGATATATCCGATCAAGGCACAGTAGAGCAGCGTTTCCGCCTTCGTCCAGAACTCATCACCGGCTTTTCCATCACCCTTTGTGTTGGCAATCAGCGTTGTCACCAGTTTCAGAATGTCTTTTTCTGAATGGATATAGGCAAATGGGTTATAGTGCATCGACTTCTGAAAGTTGATGGTGTTGAAAATCTTGATGGTGTAGCCATGCTTCAAAAGGGCGTTGCCGCACTCAATCACGATGCTGCCTTTCGGGTCAGTGACCACATAGGAACTGTGCATCTGGAGAAGGTTTGGCTTCAACCAAAAGCGAGTTTTACCGGAACCCGAACCGCCGATAATCAGAACATTCTTATTTCGGGCATTGGCAGGATTCTTCGGGCGATTGCTCATCATCAGCCGCTCCGTTTTCGTCAGGATCACATTGTCCTCGAACTTTGGTGCAATAAACGGCTCAATATCTTTTGCCGTTCCCCAACGAGCAGAACCGTACTCAACATTGTGTCGGTACTTCTTTGCGTTTTTGCCTTTTAGATAGACAGCCAGCCGAAGTCCTGCGCCGCAGAGAATACCAATCAGCAAATCCAACGGGTGAAAGCTGGGAAACGGATTGTTCAGGGCTATCGGAAGGGCATGAAAAAAGCTGAGGATTTTCGCAGATGAATCTGCCCCCTCAGCCAATCTCCATGCTTCTCCTAAATTCGTAGCGAACAACCCTACCAGAAAATACGGTAAATTCAGAATCAGGAGCTTTTTCATTTTTCTCTTATCCATCACAGATCACGCTCCTGTTTCTTCTCTCGAACCTTCTTCGGAATCGCTGCGACAATTTCCTTGAACTTCTTCAGCTGCGCCAGAACGCTCGGCTTTTCATTCTTGGTTAATGCCCTTGCCTGATGTTCCTTGCAGATTGCATCCAAAGCATCTGCATCTTTAGAACGGACAAAAACAAGAAACCGGGGAGGATCAACGGACTTATCTTTTCTTACGGCAAAGTCCACGCCATACTTCTTGGCGAGCTTTTCAAAATCACGGATACTCTCTTTGTCGATCTCAACATTCGTAGCACCCTGATTCTGTCCCAAAAGCTGTTTCACGGATTGCTTTCCATGAACGGCAGGGTCTCGTGCCTTTTTCATCTTCACTTTTTCCCGGTGCTGCAAATACTTGCGGATACCGGCAATGATAGTGCGCCCCGTCAGCTTGGTTGTGCTGATCGCCAGGTTTACTGTTCTGTTTTCAACTTCTTCCTGCATGATTCATCACCTCCTGCAAGCAGTAGAGTGAACAGATTATCGTGCCATATCTCTGTGGTCGTAATACAGATTGCCCTTGGCAACTGCGGCATGGCTGATAATCTTGATATTGCCAGCTTTCTGGTTATCCAGAGCCTTCTGATAACCCACATCGCTCAAATACAGGCGATTTCTTTCGCCTTTCCAACCGACAGGCGATTCATCGGTCAGCACATCGAAAATAATCATGTGCTTGGTGGCGTCATCAAATCGTGCCAAGTCCATATAGGTATGTCCCTGGTACTCCTTGGCACCATCCTGAATCCGCTTTCGCTCCATCAGCTCTCCAATCGTCGAATTTCTTTGCATAAGAACCTCCTTACAGAACATCTCGGTCAGGGTTACTTTTGTGGGGAACCGAATCAGCTTTGACAGGTGCATCTTCTTTCTTCACCATGTCATCCGGCAGGGGAAGCGCCATAATGCTGCGCCCCATGCGTACAAAAGTCTCAGGCTGATGAAAGTGTTCCTCAAACTGCTTCATCAGTTCCGGGGACAGAGAACAAAAATCATCCTCGCCCAATCCCACAACCAGAAAATCACCGGCGATAATGTCATAAATATCGCCGTCATCATCACGCAGCGCACGGTTCAGTTCTTTGCCTACGAGTTTACCTTCGTCGTGCATCACCAGTGCAACCGGCTCATTGAACGGATAAGTTGCCTCAATATCGCCACCTACGGCTTTCTGCAAATCCTCCAGCTCACAGCCGATCTGCACAGCCTGCGGATACATGAACGGCTTTACCAGCAACACATTCATGGTATCTGCCTGTTCTTTCTGAACCTCCCGTTCCTCGGTCGTGCCGAACGCAACACCGGTAAAGTTTTCGGAGTCCAGAATGTACTCCGAATTGTAATAAGCGGCTCTAACCTGTTCCTCTGCCGCATCGTGAGATTCTGCTTGCACCGTAACCGTTTTCTCCAAGGTTTCGGTGATCTTCACATCGTATTCTTTCAAGTTTCGATACCTCCGTTTCTTTGGAAATAAGAAAAGCGACCATCCATGAACCTGTTACAGTTCATAAATAGTCGCATCCACATCGGCTAAAAGCTCGAACAAGCAAATATCGTCCAGTTCGCAAATCAGGGAACCCATGTCGAAGAAAATATCGTCCTCGCATTCCACCGTAGTAACCACGCTGCGGTGTTCGTTAAGACAAATGGCTTCTTCCTTGTCCATCGTGATCGTAGACATACAGGACACCACATAGAATGTCATATCTTCTGCTAACCACAGCTCCTTGCTCTGAATCGTGCGAACTTTTTCATCGCCGCTCATATCTTCTACATAGGACAGAAGCCGCACGGCTCTGCTGTTCAGAAGTACCTTTCCCTGATAGTCGATACCCTCACCAGCAGAGGACAATACTCGATACTCGCTAATCATCTCGGCATTTTTCTGAAACGACTTTGCCAGAAGCGCAGGAGAAATATCATCGAACTCCTCACTGTAGTTTACGAGCATATCTACCATATAATCAGGATCGCAAAGGTCGTAGAGTTCTTCCAAAGCGCCCTGAATGTTTTTGGGTGTAAACATTTTTTACCTTACCTTTCCATTGATTTTTCTCTTTTTTTCTGCCATTGCTCCAAAAGCTGAATGATTTTATCCTCCATCTGCTTGTTGGTATAGGACTTCGGGAAGTATTTTCGCAACGAATCCGTTTTGAAGGTTACTCTGTCCAGCTCTCCCTTCTTGATTTCATTCATAATCTCGCACATCGCATCCAGCGTACACTCGCCCTCCTGTGCGAGCTTTTTAATTCGCTGTGCTTGCGAAAGGGAAGGAGCTGCTTGAGCATAATCCATTGCAGAAAGAAAATCCTTCTGTTCTTCACTTGCCAGATAGGAAAGCTCCACCGCAGGATTGAATTTGATCTGACCCGTATCTACCATATCCAGCAGTTCCGGAATCAGTTCGGTCAGACGGATATAACGGTGTACCTGATTTCTGCTTTCTCCTGCCTCCTGACCGACTATATCCATTGCCTGCAACTTCATCCCAACTTGGGATGAAGTTAAATCGGTGCGTTGACCTTGATGTTTAATCGCATCCAGCTTCATCTTATAAGCAAATGCTCTTTCACTCGGCAGGATACTCTCCCTCTGCAAATTCGCATCAACCATCAAAATAATGGCTGCATCATCGTCCAGGTCACGAACAATCGCAGGCATGGTTTCCTTACCCGCAAGCTCCGATGCCCGGTGCCGCCTGTGACCAGAAACGATTTCATAACCACCGTCGGGGTCAGGACGGACAATCGCAGGAGTGAGAACTCCGAAATCTCGGACGCTCTCTGCCGTTTTCATCATTTCTTCATCATCAACCACACGGAAGGGGTGTCCCTCAAAGGGGTGTAGCTCAGAAAGCGGAATTTCCTGCACACGCTCCTGCTGGGCTTCAGCTCTGGATTGATCGGTGGAGAAAATATCATCGTACCCCTTCAAGCTGATGTTTGCGCCTTTTTTCTGCATTGTTTAACACCTCCTTCGTCAGAATTTTATAGGCTTCGGCAACTTTGCCTTTGGGATCATGCTTGAAGATACTGGTTCCCTCTGCGCTGATTTCCTCTGCACGGACAGAGCGGGGAATGTCGGTCTTGTAAACCTTCAGCTTTCCGCCGTAGCTCTCCCGAATCAGATTGCTGATGTCTTTGGAGTAGTTGGTGCGGCTGTCCACCATCGTCAGAAGAATCCCTTCAATCCTCAGTTTCGGGTTGATTTGCCTCTTGACCTTGTTGATGGTTCCAAGCAGCTGTTCCAGACCCTTTGCAGGAAGGTATGCTGCCTGAACCGGTATCAGCACATTGTCGGCAGCTGCCAACGCATTGACGGTCAGCATACCCAAAGACGGCATACAGTCAAGAAGAATGTAATCATAATTCTGTTTGACTGTATCCAGGTATTGCCGGAGAATGGTTTCCCGGCTCATGGCATTGACCAGTGCTACCTCCATACCTGAGAGTTCGATGTTGGACGGCACCAAATCAACGCCCTCCGGATGATGAAGAATCCCTTCATCGGGAGTAATAGGGTTTTCCATCATAATCTTTCCCATCAGATCGGAAAGTGTCGGAGACAGATCATCCGGGCAGGGATTGCCCAAACTGACCGTCAGGGAAGCCTGGGGATCGGGGTCTACCAGAAGCACCTTTTTTCCTTCAAGAGCCAAGCCAACGCCCAGATTCTCGGTGGTGGTGGTCTTTCCAGTGCCTCCTTTCTGATTGACCACCGCAATGATGGTTGCTTTTTTCGACATTTTTCGTCACTCTCCTTCCTCTCGCTTCATTTTCAATTTCTTAAATCCTCCTTCCAAATATCCGTGTGACATATCGTGCCGAACAAGAGCATCGTAGTAGGTGTCTATTGTCGTCGGCGCATTGTATATCGTAGTCAGCATATACTGACGGATATTTCTAATCTTTGTAGTGTTCTCTTTGAAGCAGTCCATAACATATCGAATGTGTTCGACATTCAGTTTCATAA
>JAAZDA010000398.1 GCA_012512995.1 Clostridiales bacterium
AACAAACTGTGTGCGCAGCAAGAAAATGACGGTCATTACGAGAATTGGCATGGATCATATGCAGTATCTCGGAAATACTATCGCAGCTATAGCAGGGGAAAAAGCCGGTATAATAAGGAATGGAACTCCTGTAGTTACACTGACTGAGCCGGCGGAAGCCTATGATGTCATCTGCATGAGGGCAAAAGAGACCGGCGCACCGGTTTTCGCGGTTGACAGGAACAATTATAAGAGCAGTTATGATTCCGGCAAATCGATTGATTTTTCGTTCTATAATCGGTATGATTTAGCTGAAATTCACTGCACTTTGAACACAGTTGCGGCATATCAGATTGAAAACTGTGCGCTTGCTGTGTGCGCCGCTTCCTTACTTCGCGGTGATGACGGACAAAAGTCTGTGACCAATGACAATATATGCAAGGGAATCTCAAAGGCCTTCTGGCCTGCACGAATGGAGGAAATTGCACCTGGGGTGTTTATTGACGGAGGTCATAATGCTGACGGTATAGATGCGTTCATCGAAAGTGCCAGCAAGATCACACTGCAGGAAGGTGGCAAAAGATATCTCCTCTTTTCCGCAGTGAAGGACAAACAATATGAGATAATGATGGACAGGCTTGTCCTGTCAGGGCTGTTCTCCAGAATAGCCATGGCGCCAATGTCTGACACACCAAGAAGCCTTGGGCCAGGTGAGCTGCGGGCAATTGCGTCAGATCATGACAGCACATGTTTTGAAGTGTACGGATCAGCTGAGGAAGCGTTGCAAAAGCTTATAGCGGCAAAACAAAAGAGTGATCTTGTTTTTGCGGCCGGATCGCTTTATCTTGCAGGAGAGATCAAGGCGGCTGTCCTGAAAAATGATGCTGCAACATAATTGAGAAACGGGGTTTGTGAAGATGCTTGATTTTAATGAAGAACTTAAGAAATATCGTCCGAGTCTTGAAATAGAAGATGCAGGTGACGCTATCTATAATCAGGACTTTTCAGACATTGCGGATATAGTCGTAAAGATGGTGAATGATCCAAAGGGTACAGGAACAGTCGGAACAAGGACAAAATAACAGATAACAGCCGAAGTCAGCAGACGTGGCAGTGCGTCTGTATTGAGGTAGGAGTGCAAATGTATTGTTATAAATGCGGCACTGAGCTTAACGAGCGTAATTATTGCCCGAAATGCGGTGCGGATGTAAAGGTATACAGACAGGTAATATTCGCATCGAATCATTTTTATAATGAGGGTCTGGAGAGAGCAAAGGTCCATGACCTCAGCGGGGCTGTCACAAGTCTCAGGCAGAGCGTGCGCCTGTATAAATATAATATTGATGCCAGGAATCTTCTCGGACTTGTTTATTACTATATCGGCGAAACAAGTGCTGCGCTGAGTGAGTGGGTGATAAGTGAAAACCTGCAGCCGGAGAAGAATCTTGCCAGCGCCTACATGGATGATATTCAGAGAGACCGCAACAGACTTGAGAACCTCAGGCAGGCGATAATCAAGTACAACAGAGCGCTGGATTACTGCCACCAGGGTGCTTATGATCTTGCGGAGATACAGCTCAAGAAAGTGTTGCAGCTCAACCGCAGATTCCTGCGCGCGCGTCAGCTGCTTTCTCTTTTATATCTGTCAAACAGTGATTATGCGCGTGCGTTAAAACAATTGAAGCAATGCCAGAAGATAGATCAGAATAATACAACGACGCTTCTGTACTTAAGAGAGCTGTCAGAACAGCCGGTGCCTGATGACGCCGAGCCTGTGAAACGGACAGGCTCCGAAGTCAGCACAGAGTCTGTGAAATTCAGGGACGGCAATGAGACGATAATTCAGCCGGGAGTTGGATTTAACCCTCAGATAGATCAACCGACACGTATACCATCTGTAATAATCAATATCGGGCTGGGCCTGCTGATCGGCGCTGCTATTGTGGGATTATTTGTTTTGCCTGTACGAGTACAGAGCGTACGCAGCGAAGCGTCAACTAAATATAAGGAACTTGCGGATCAGCTTGATACAGTAAATGCCACAGTCAATGAACAGACACAACAGATAACTACTCTGACCACAAGTAATGACAGTCTGAGCAAAGAACTGGAGTCATATAAAAGTTCGACAGGAGCTATAAGCGCAAATGATGCGCTTTTAAAGGCGGCGGCAGCCTATGTCAGTAATCCGGACGATACTGATTCAATAGCCATGGCTTTTGCGGACATTGATTATGAGAATGTCAAGGACACAGTCTCAGATGAGTACAAGAGCCTTTATGAACAGCTGCTGTCACTTGTCAGAGTCGATATTGAGGACAAGTTCTATTCAGAAGGCAAGGATTATTATGACAGCAAAGACTACGAAAACGCGGTCACTTCTCTTGTGAATGCAGTGAAATACAGCAGCAGTGTTGATGATACATATGATGACGCGCTGTATTATCTGGCGGATTCATACTATCAGGCCTATCTGACTGCGGATTCCACAGATCAGTCAAAGTATGAGGATTATCTGACCTCGGCTCAGAAGTATTTCAACGCGGCCTCGGAAGTGGCTGACAGTGAATACGCTGACAGTGCGAAAACAAAGCTTCAGGAGATCAAGACACTGAAGACTCAGAAGGGAATCACGACTGACGGCAGTGATGAAACTGTGACAACTTCAGATGGAACAGCGGATACCACCGCGGCTTCTGACACAGGAGACACTAAGAC
>JAAZDA010000399.1 GCA_012512995.1 Clostridiales bacterium
GGCTAAAAGAAGCCTTCGCATATGAGGATGGCGCTTGCGCCATCCTCGGGGTATTAAATAGGGAGAGTAGAAGTTATGCATAAATTTGATTATTCGAAGGTGGCGAGTCCGGCGTATTTTGCCGATATGCGGCTTGATGCGCACTCGGATCATGTCTGCTATAAAGCCTGGGAAGAGGAAGCAAAAGGGCGTAGCAGTTACCGCTTGGATCTCGATGGAATCTGGAAGTTTTCATATGCGCGAAATTATGAGAGCGCGCCAAAGGACTTCGAAAAGAGTAGTTTTGACTGCAGCGGATGGGACGATATAAAAGTGCCGTCCTGCATTCAGATGGAAGGTTATGACAAGCCTCACTACACAAATGTGGCATATCCATGGGATGCCGACGAGGCGATAGAGCCAGGAGAAATCCCGGCCGGTTTCAACCCGGTGGCAAGCTATGTGAGGTATCTGACATTCCCGGAATCAATGAAGGGACAAAGGATAATTCTTCACATAGAAGGAGCAGAAAGTGCGGCGGCAGTCTGGCTTAACGGGAGTTTTGCCGGATACGCAGGGAACAGCTTTGACCCGATGGAATTCGAACTCACAGATCTTATTCGTGACGGTCTGAACAAGCTGGCCATCCAGGTATTCAAGTGGACGTCAGGCAGTTGGGCTGAGGATCAGGATTTCTTCAGATTCTCGGGACTTTACAGAAGTGTCTGGATATACAGCGTTCCGGAAGTTCACGTAAGTGATATGGTCGTCAGGACAATTCTTGATGATGAGTACAAAAATGCCGAGCTCAAGCTCCGCCTTGATACCACGGCTCCAGGCAGCGCACTGGTAACACTTGAGAAACTGGGAAGGAATGTGTTTTGCCGTGAGGTGAATATTGAAGAGCCCGGTAAGACTGAAGATGTGACGGAGAGGAACGCTTTCTCATTTATTGTAAAGAAGCCTGAGCTCTGGAGTGCCGAAGAGCCGAATCTTTATGATCTGAAGATCGAGGTCAGGAACAAAGACGGGAAAACAACAGAGTGCATACGCCAGAAGGTTGGATTCAGACGTTTTGAGATAGTGGATTCAATTATGCTCATTAACGGGAAGAGAATTGTTTTCCGTGGAGTGGACAGACACGATTTCAGCGCGCTGAACGGCAGAGCATTGACAGGCGATGAGATCCGCAAAGACCTTGTCACTATGAAGCTCAACAACATAAACGCTATTCGCACAAGCCATTACCCGGATTGCACGGAGCTCTATGATCTTTGCGATGAATATGGAATATATCTGATTGCGGAGAACAACCTCGAGTCACACGGAAGCTGGGATGAAGGACTAAAGCGCGGCGATACGTCGCTCACTGTGCCGAATTGCCACAAAGAGTGGAAGCCGATTATGCTGGACCGCGTGAACAGTTGCTACCAGAGGGACAAGAATCACCCTTCGATACTCATCTGGTCGGTAGGCAACGAGTCGTACGGCGGCAGTGTGATTTACGCGATGAGCCAGAAATTCCGCGAGCTCGA
>JAAZDA010000400.1 GCA_012512995.1 Clostridiales bacterium
AGAGTACAGTGGATTGATGATATCATCAATTCCATTCCTTCAAAGGCATACTGTGCCATCACGTGGATGACACTTGTTCAGGGAAAATCCCGAATGGAACTTCTGATCACATATGATACATCTCCGGAATATGTTTATAAAACAAGAGATATCTTTCTGAAACAGCTTCTGACGGATGAAAAGATGATGGAATTTGATCAGGCTGAACAGAATCGTCCTCATAAGGATATAAAATAAGCACGGGTATTCCTGAAATACGGGATATCCTTTTTTCAGCTTATACAGGACAGTGCGGAATACTTGCTATTTTTTCACAAATGGATTATAAAATAAGCAACAGAGAATGACTGAATCATGTGCAGTCAGTTCACACATTCAGCGTTGTCAGAAATGACAGCTCTTTGGAAGGAGGCCGCGTCTGGATGTAAAAATGCCAATGTACCGCATCCGTGCGGACGGCATTTTCGCAAATGTTGTTTTAAATGAAATTCCTGTCGATCATTTCCGGCAGGAATTTCATTGTCTAGTGTGCCGGGCATGGCACATGTCTTGGAGGTTGAAACGTACCTCCAGCCAAGGGTGGTAACCCCTAAGGCTTAGCCAAACTCAAGGGTGTCCTGGAATGGGAAACTGTTCTTTAACCGCGAGGGGAATCTGAAGGAAGAGGGAGGCAAACTGTCGGTCCGAGGTTCACGAATCTCAATTGAGGCCGGTCACATGGATAAGCGTGCTAGACAACGTGAAGTCCGAATAGTTACTGGATGTGGCAGGTAAATGAGGCGGATGGATGACAGGAAAGAAATGTGTCTTACCCCGGGAGGTCTCATCAACGAAGGAAATGAGGCGGAGAACACCGCGCAGTGGAGAGCGCAGTAACAACGAATGGTGAGAAGTCAGCCGAAGCCATAGTAGGAGGAAACCCCGAAGGGCTGAACGAAATTCAGTTTATGAGTTTCACAAATTGTACGAAGGTTTCTCAGAACAGCCTGCGAGATTGCCTGAAGGGCATTAAGGCTGGAAACCTGACAAGCGAAGGAAAGGAGTAAACAAACATGACAACGAAGCTTATGGAGGAAATCCTAAATAAGGAGAACCTTGAGACTGCGATGAAAGCAGTGATTGCGAACAAAGGTTCTGCCGGTGTCGACGGAATGAAGATCAATGAACTTCCAAAGTTTATCGAGGAGCACGGTGAAGAAATCACTGATCGAATCAGAATGCGGAAGTACAAACCGCTGCCTGTCAGACGAGTGCAGATTCCGAAACCGGATGGCAGTAAGCGAAACCTCGGAATACCCAGTGTGAAAGATCGATGGTTACAGCAGGCGGTATATCAAGTGCTGAATCCGATGTTCGAAGAAGTATTCTCAGACAGCAGTTACGGATTCAGACCGGGGCGCAGATGTGAAGACGCAATCGTAAAAGCACTGGAATTCATGAATGATGGATATGACTGGCTTGTCGATATGGACTTATCCAAGTTCTTTGATAATGTCAATCAGGACATCCTCATGATACTCGTGCACAAGGTGATCAAAGACCCGGATACAGAGTCACTTATACGGAGATTCCTGCAGAGCGGAGTGCTGGTAGAAGGAACATTTGAGGAAACGAGAATCGGAACACCACAAGGCGGAAACCTCAGTCCATTGCTTGCCAATATTTATCTGAATGAATTCGATAAAGAGCTGGAGAGCAGAGGACTGCGCTTCACAAGATATGCGGATGACTGCGTCATTTATGTAAAAAGTGAAGCGGCAGCCAATAGAGTGATGAAATCTGTCACAAGATGGCTGGAGGAGAGACTGCGGGTGCAGGTCAATGTCACGAAAACAAAAGTGTGCAGACCAAACGATACGAAGTATCTCGGATTCAGTTTCTACAAAAGAAATGGCAAATGGAGACCGAAACCCCATCTGAAGTCGGTGCAGAAGTTCAAACAGAAACTGCATGGATACAGCAAAAGGAGTTGGTCGGTGTCAATGGATGATCGCATCTTTAAGCTGAATCCAGTCATCAGAGGCTGGATCAACTACTTCAGAATATGCGATATGAAAACACTGATGAAGGACATGGACAAATGGCTGAGAGTCAGAATCCGGATGTGCATCTGGAAACAGTGGAAGACATCGCAACGCCGGGAATGGGGACTTCGTAAACTTGGCATGAATGTATTCTGGGCTCACGTAAACGCGAACAGCCGGAAAGGAATCATGGCAATCGCCTCCAGCGGTATTATGAACAATACCGTCACGAATGCCGTTCTTAAAAGAAAAGGTCTGCTATCATTAGCAGACCACTATCAGCTAGTACATAGTTATTGAATTTCGAACCGCCGTATACCGAACGGTACGTACGTGTGGTGTGAGAGGTCGGGGCTAAGTAAAGGAAGAATCTTTACTTAGTTCCTCCTACTCGATTTGTTGCAGGAATGTTTCGTACAGATATTTTCCGACGCCATCATCATCAACAGATGGAC
>JAAZDA010000401.1 GCA_012512995.1 Clostridiales bacterium
ATCTTGATGGAACAGTCCTTAAGAATGACAAAACAATATCTGACAGGACAAGATACGCGCTTGAAGAGGCGGCATCGCGAGGAATAATAATAGTCCCGGATACAGGGAGACCTTTGTCAGGAGTCCCGGAGAATATTATGAAACTTAAGGGTCTCAGATATGTTATAAGTTCAAACGGGTCTGCGGTCCAGGATCTTGATAGTTGCAGCAGGATACTTGAGGCGTCCATGCCGTTTGAGAGTTGCAGAAGAATGCTCGGCAAATATGCGGATCGCGAAATACCGAGAGAAGTTTTTATTGGTGGTTACGGTTATGAAGAAGAGCATTCCATGGAACTGATGCTGGAAAGACTCAGAAATAAAGCCTTACTTCCGTACTACAGGATGAGCCGCAGGATCGTGGATGATCTGGATGATTTTCTTCTTGGTTTCACTTCAGATAAAGACGGGAAACGTCGATATGTAACAGGATCACAGAATGGTGTGGACAGTATTGCCATGATGCTAAGCACAGCTGATGAACGTTATGAGATAATAAATGATTTTGAAAAAGATGTCGCATCCGGGGACTTCGAAGTTATACCGGTGAAGGGATGGGATATTGAGATATGTTCGCCATTGGCCGGAAAAGGCAGGATGCTGAGGAGACTCGGCGTTGAGCTTGGCATTTCGGAGAACGAGATCATGGCTGTGGGAGACGGCGGGAACGACGTTTGTTTTGCCGGATCGATACCATTCACGGTCGCGATGGGGAACAGTTCAGAGCCGATGCTGGAGGCTGCATCGTATGTGACGGGAGACAACGAGCACGACGGTGTCGCGGATGTCATAGAGAAATTTGTGCTGTAAATCTAAAAAGGGGCTGCCGGTAAATGGCAGCCCTTAACTTTTGCTGAATATGGAGTTTTGACTGGAAATCAGTCTATTACGTAGACCCAGCCTTCCGGAGCTTCGATGTGCCCCATCTGGATACCAGTGAGCGTATCAAACAGTTTCTTAAGAACAGGTCCCATTTCTCCGTGATTGTTGTCTTCGAAGATGATCTCTTTGCCGTGGTCGTTTATGCAGCGGACAGGGCTTATAACAGCTGCTGTTCCGCACAGGCCCATCTCTTTATAATTGTGGACTTCATCGAGATACACTTCACGTTCATCGACCTTCATGCCGAGGATATTCTCAGCGACATAAGTGATGGAACGGCGTGTTATTGAAGGAAGGATACTGTCGCTCTTTGGAACGACAAGATTTCCGTCTTTATCTACGAAGATCGTATTGGCTCCGCCTGTTTCCTCGATCTTTGTGCGTGTAGCGGGATCGAGATAAATGTTCTCGGAGAAACCTTCCTTGTGAGCGGCAACAATTGCATGAAGGCTCATAGCATAGTTCAGGCCGGCCTTGATGTTGCCTGTGCCGCGGGGAGCTGCTCTGTCATAGTCAGAGACCTTGATATCGATGGGTTTTGCGCCGCCTTTGAAATACGGGCCCACAGGTGTGACGAAAATTCTGAACTGGTAATCATCAGCCGGCTTGACTCCGATGACGGGGCTGATACCGAACATATAAGGACGGATATATAGTGTGGCGCCACTCCCGTACGG
>JAAZDA010000402.1 GCA_012512995.1 Clostridiales bacterium
CCGATGGGTATCTTGTCAAATTGACGGAGGAGATCATGCCGGCAATATTAGATGCACTTACCTTTAAGCCGGCTAACCTGATCCTCGCTGGCTATTCTCTTGCCGGATTGTTAGCACTGTACGCTGCTTATCGGACTGATATGTTCACACAGATAGTCTCCGCCTCCGGTTCGCTCTGGTATCCTGGACTTATTGACTACGTGAAAGATCACAGCATGTCAAAACATGTGCGCGCTGTCTATCTTTCATTGGGCGACAAAGAGAGTCATACCCGTAATAAGTATCTTGCTGCGGTCGAAGAGAATACAATAGAGATAGAAGAGTATCTGATTTCGCAGGGAATGCATACAACCTATGAGCGGAACCCGGGCAATCATTATCAGGACGCGGAACTGCGGGTTGCCAAAGGTGTAAATGCATGTTTGCTTTAATAACAGGAAAGCTTGGGGGTGCGGATATGTTTTGCCTGAAAAACAGAAAAACTGAATGCAGAGGGTTCACTCTTGCTGAGCTTCTTATCGTGGTCGCGATCATAGCTGTGCTGGTCGCAGTTTCGATCCCGATTTTCAATACTCAGCTTAAGAAAGCGAGCCTTGCAACATGCGAAGCAAACCGGCGTTCTCTGAAAGCGGATCTTTCTGCGATATATCTGAATAATCTGAATGCGGATGATGTGAAGACAGAGTACGACCTTGTAAAAGATAATTATACCTGCCCTGATGGCGGCATAATTTCCTACAAGCTCGATGAAGCCACCGGTGTTATAACCATGTCCTGTTCAAAACATTCTGATACAGGAGAACTGATTGACATATAGTCTTCGCTCAAGGCTCTTGGTAAAGCAACAGGCAATAAAGCAATTGCGGATTTCTATAAGAATAATGACAACAAGCTGCCGACGCTCAGTTCGGATCAGAGCTTCTGGAAAAAACTGTTTGGCGATGCAAAATTGAAAGATGACCCTGAAACGCTTTACTGGAGGCCGTCAAGTGTTACAGTAAATGGCAAAACTGAATACATAATGTACGCCAGTGCTGAGGATTACCCGGTTAATGAGAGTGCGAATCACAGCCAATGGAAGGGATATGCCTGTTATTACAACGGGACATATTATGTGTCAAATAATAAAGCTTACGGGGGCAAGAATGACACAGGCAGTGTGGCGACAGGTACAACGAATTATTCAGGTGAAGCTTTGGAGAAGTGGCTGGAAGAAAAGGGCTGGGTTGCAGTGAGCACACAGTAGATAAAAAACTGCGGTAGTGACATCACCGTGCTGCCGGTGCCTGACACAATAAATCATGATCTGCATGTTTTCAGCACGCCGGAGGCGGGCGTAGCCTTCATCGGAGATGAAGGCAGAGAGGGTTTGGGATACTTCCCAACAAGCAGGATTTGAAGATGAGAGCCCCGCGGCGATCATCGAAAATCAGCATACCGGTCCAGGTATGCCTGTCAGGAACCGGGGATCATAATATTGTGGTCGCCGGCTCCTTTATAGAAAAAGATCATGCG
>JAAZDA010000403.1 GCA_012512995.1 Clostridiales bacterium
GGCCTGACCTGAGCCGACTGATCCATTTGTTTTGCCGGATGAAGAATCTTCAGATTTGTCAGCGGAGGCAAGCTGGCTGCTGCCGGATGAGCCATCATCAGATTTGGCACTACCTGGATTATCTTCCGGTGAATCAGGTATAACTTCCCAGGTGGCAGAGTTGCCAGTTGCGGAATAATTGTTCTCAGAGTTTTCGACATTGCCTTTTTCCCGAGTTTCATCGGCAGCAGAACAGCTGCCAGTACCGTTGATCCCAAAAGTGCGATAATTACTGCACTCAGGACGATGTGTCTTCGAAAGAACAGCAGGACGCCGCTTCTCTTTCCTGATGAGTTGTTATTTGAATAAGCCATTTGTATGCCCCTCTTATGGAGCTTGCCGTATTACAGAAAGAGAATTGTTATTCCGCTAAATCTGTTACATCTGTAATATACGAATGATGAAGAAAAAAGTACGTGAAAGCAGAAAATTAATTACACTGAAGCTAATGCTCATAGGTGACGGAGCAGACCGTCAAATTCGCGGGTAAAGAAGCGCGTCCGGTAACCACAGCCGACGCAAGCATACCTGTGAACAGTAACAAACTGAAACAACTGGTCGCCTGAATTTTGCAAATCTATGGCAAAACATATGAGTTGAGGATATAATTATTCTCGTATTACATTTGCACCAGGAAGCTTTGGCTTTATATAGCATAAGGCCAACAGGTAATGGTCAGGTAGAAGGAGAATAAGAGAGATGAAAAAATATGTATGTGAAGTATGTGGGTATGTTTATGATGAGAGCAAGGAAAAGGTTCCGTTTGCACAGCTCCCGGATGACTGGACATGCCCGCTCTGCGGAGTAGGTAAGGATCAGTTCAAAGAAGAAGCCTGAGGACCTGATACGCAAAAAAGACATGCCGTGCAATCGCTGCAAAGCCAGATGGTTTTGCTTTGAAAGCAGAGCATGTCTTTTTTAGTTAGTTGTGCACCAAATACATTTGCGATCAGAGTGCGGCGTCAAATACGGCTCTGATCTTTTCTTTTGTGGCAGCTCCTTCATGGAGCTTGCGGATGATCTTTCCCTCATCGTCAGTCAGAAAATATGTGGGGACATTGTAATAATCGAGCGTGTCAGCAAATTCAGGTTCGAGATGCTCGTCAACAGTTTTGACTGAGACAGCAGCATATCTGGGATCCTCTTTGCAGAGCTCATTCATCCACGACCTGGCCTGCGCGCAATAAGGGCAGCCATCGAACATCATCATAAGCAGTTTCATGTTTTTCAGTCCTTTCTCAATGGTGAATTTCATTCATTTGATAAGGATTATTCTGACACAGTTATCTGATATCCGCAATCAGTGCTTCAATTATTTCTTTTTCAACCGACGCATTATAGCCATCAACATGAGCGACTCTTTCATGTGTGACGCCGTCGACGCTTCCGATGGCGACTGTACGGCAGATGAATTCATATATTGACTGGTATGACGGGAAAAGTTTGTCTTTTGTCAGCTCTTCCAGGCATGCGGCCATACCGTATGCTCCCCAGTTTGATACGGAGGCAATGACAAGGTTATCGACTTTGACACGTGCCGGAGTCAGAGAAAGTTTCTGACTTATTATGTCGGCCATATTGCCCATGCCTATCTCGTTTCCACCGTCGCCTACGCCGATAGTGGGAAGCCTGCCAAGAGCCAGCTCAAAGACGCGGTCGCATGGTGCAGTGTTGTCTTTTATACTGATCTCACGCATGTTTGCGTAATCATTTT
Source organism: Clostridiales bacterium (assembly GCA_012512995.1). Taxonomy (GTDB): domain Bacteria; phylum Bacillota; class Clostridia; order Lachnospirales; family Lachnospiraceae; genus CAG-791. The sequence goes on from JAAZDA010000403.1 coordinate 1,754, forward strand.
TTGTGTTTATTCCGCAGCGCTCGATGGAGATCATTCCGACCGGATTATACTTGCGCAGGAATTCATCGCAGTATTCATCGTCAGCATCAAGAGGCATATAGACGACCTCAATATCCTCAGGCTCAAAGAAGTTCTTGCAGTATTTGTCAGTCAGGATGACAGGATGGTAACCAAGCTCGTGCAGGACACTTGCCATTACCATAGTTCCTGAAGGACCGTCTGTCTCGGCAAAACCTGCGACGTAAAAACCTGTCGTGAGCACAATATTTCCTTTTCTCCACGATAGGATCTCACGTGCCGCCGCATGGCAGTAATCATCTGTTGTATATTTCCGCAGCTCGGTCATTCCGCGCTGAGAGTGTCTTAAGATTATATCTTCAATTTTGCTGCTCATTTGTTTTGCATCCTTTTTTCAGAGTATGACTTCCCACATGGGTCTTATCTCGATGCCTTCGGCGGTGAGCGTTTCACGGATCTTTTTCGCAAAAGCCACGGCCTTTGGACTGTCGCCGTGCAGGCATATTGAATCAGCCTGAACTTCTATTTCCCTGCCGGTGATTGCTGTCACATGACCATCACGGACCATGGAAACAACACGGGCGATGGCTTCATCTTCATCTGTTATCATCGCGCCAGGCTTTGTTCTTGTTACAAGTGAACCGTCATCCTCATATGCTCTGTCTGCAAAGACTTCCCTTGCGCAGCGCAGGCCTGTCTTTTCACCGGCCGTAATGAGTTCACTTCCAGAGAGACCGAGCAGTATGAGATCGGGGCTGACTTCATAGATCCCTTCGGCTATAGCAGCTGCGAGAGCTTCGTCCTTACCGGCCATGTTGTACATCGCGCCATGAGGCTTGACATGCTGAAGCTTGACATGATTGGCGGCGCAGAAGGCATTCAGCGCTCCTATCTGATACTGGACCATGGCTTTCAGATCTTTGGCTGAAACCTTCATGTTCCTTCTTCCAAAGCCTACGAGATCAGGATAACCAGGGTGGGCGCCGACAGCGACTCCGCCTGCTTTTGCGAGCTTTACTGTATCTGACATCACACTCGGGTCTGAGGCGTGGAAACCGCAGGCCACGTTTGCGGATGAAATGTACGGAATTACCTCGCTGTCCTGTCCGCAGACATAATTGCCAAAACTCTCACCCATATCACAATTGAGATCTACCTTGCACATATGTTTTGTTCCCTTTCTCAGTATTTAAGATTCACATTCTTCACATCCGTAATAAACATATGCCCGGGTGAATGAGTGATGCAGAATTCCGGCTTTGAACTCATGATAACGGCCTGTGGAGTCACGCCGCAGGGCCAGAATACAGGGACTTCGCCGTCTCGTATAGTGACCATATCACCGTAGTCAGGATGCTCGAGATCTGTGATGCCAATCTGCTCCGGGTTGCCTATCTGCACAGGAGCGCCGTGAACCTTGGGCATCGCGCCTGTAACAAGGACTGCTTTTGCAACGAGATCGTGCGGGATGGGGCGCATTGAAACAACCATATTACCATGGAAAACACCGGCACTCTTGCACGGAATATTTGTGTTGTACATTGGAACATTGCAGTGCTCCTCTATCTGTCTCACAGGGATATCAGCCTGAAGAAGCTCGCCTTCAAACGAAAAGCTGCATCCTATGAGAAAGCTTACGAGGTCATCTCTCCAGAAGCCGGACACATCCGTGTATTCTCCTGCCATGACGCCATTTTCATAGATTCTGTATCTGGAGATATCACGGGCAATATCAACATTGGAAGCAATGTCATGGAGCTCACGGCTGCCCACGTCAGACACTTCGAGAAGGGGGCAGGATCTGGGATTTCTCTGCGCAAAAAGAAGAAAATCGTATGCGAGTTCCTTCGGAAGAGAAACGAGGTTCGCCTGCGCGTATCCATCACACATACCTGTGGTCGGCACAGCAATATTCCCGGCGCGTATCAGCGCACGGACATCAGATGGTCTCATAGTAGCGTAATTCATGATGATTCCTTTCTTAATTCTCTTTGAATTTCATCAACGGATACAAGCCTGAATTTCACAATGTCGCCCGGCCTTGCCTGAGCAAGGAACGGGAGATCAGCGCTCACAACTGTGGCGATTTTTGTGTATCCGCCTGTTGTCTGATGGTCGGCCATCAGGACGATGGGCTGGCCGTTTGCCGGAACCTGTATGGATCCGAAAACAATTCCGTCAGATACAATGTCGGCTTTGCCGAGATGCTTAAGCTCAGGACCTACAAGCCTTATGCCCATTCTGTCACTCTTTTCAGAGACGGAAGATTGTGAAGATTCGAGAGCCGTAAATGCTTCATCGGCAAAACAATCA
>JAAZDA010000404.1 GCA_012512995.1 Clostridiales bacterium
CCTCAAGTTCTCTGAGGTTATGGGAAGAAATCACAGGGGTAAGTCCTCTCTCTTCCATGTCATTTGCAAATATTGACTTTACTGCCTGCCGCATTACAGGATCGAGACCGTCAAAAGTCTCATCGCAGAGAAGATACTTTGTTCCTGCGCATACACCGCAAATAATTGCGAGCTGCTTCTTCATTCCCTTTGAGAAGTTCGATATGCGTCTGTCTTTATCCAGTCCGAAATCCTTCATGTATCTGTCGAACCTGGCGGGATCAAAAGTCGCATAGACGCTCTTGAAGTAATTCTTCATTTCCTCGCCTGTAGAATTTGGGAAGAAATATGGATCATCAGAGATGAAGAAGATTTTCTCCTTGATCTCAGGATTATCGTAGACCTTCTCTCTGTCCACAAATATGTCACCGTCATTTGGCTTCAGGATCCCCGCTATCATTCTGAGCAGGGTCGTTTTCCCTGCACCATTCGTGCCTATAAGTCCGAAGACCTCTTTGTCTTTGATATTCAATGAAACATTATTTACAGCAATTGTTTTGCCGAAGCTTTTCTTAAGACCGCTTACTTCGATCATCGCAAACCTCCATTTCTTGTAGTACTGATTATTACCTGTTAAAATCTCAGTCATGAGATTAAACTACTTCACTCATGATACATAAACAGCTATAGAACCTTTTGAGAATAATACCCTGCACTTACAATAATCCTTTGGTCAACTCAGCTCTGTCGATATGAAGCTCATCAGTTTCATCCAGCAACGACTTGAGCCGGCCTCGCAGCTCTTTGAGCTGCTCTCCCTTAAGAAGTGAATTGTCCTCACTTATATAATTGCCGCGTCCCTTGACCGTGTATATATATTTCTGTCGTTCCAATTCTGTATACGCTTTCTGCACTGTATTTGGATTGGTTGAAAGTTCCATCGCAAGATTTCTTACCGACGGCATCTGCTCGCCAGCTTCAAGTGCTCCACTCAGGATCAGTGTTTTGTAGCCGGCCACTATCTGTTCATAGATCGGTCGTCTGTCCTGATAATCAAGTTGAATCATTAATTGCTCTCCTTCCTGCTTATGCGGTTGTTAATTTATATCTGTACTAGCACTACTAATACACTTAATATAAAGCAATAGCGTCCGAAATGCAATATGTTTTTTTGCAAATCGGACGCTAACAGTACACTACTTTACACTGTACCAATCAATAATCATTTTGTCTTCATATACCTTGAGCCCTGTTCCACTCATTTGAAATGATGTCATTTTTGTTGCTTTCCCATTGTTCAATACTTCACTAACATCAGCCAGAGTTTGTGGGTAATCCTTAAGGTAAAATCCAGACTCTAAATTTGGCATTACCAGTGATCCTTTACACTCTGTTCCATCTTGATATTCTATATTCATAAATGTCATTCCGGCTCTGAACAAAAGATCTTTCAATTTACCACATTGCGTCATTCCAATATGTATAATGCAATAATCAGCATCTGACGGGCAAATCACTATTTCATTTTTATTGTATGTCTGACTATACATATAGGTCTTCACTGCCTTTTTGTATGATTTCCTTAGATGCAAAAGATTATAATCTTCTTCCATCATAGTTACTTCATAGCGATCCGCAATTGCCTCCCATGTCAATGGATTCTCAAGTCCCTTAATATGATTAAAAATAACCCCGTCCTTCATGATAATGTATTTTGGCGCATTATCAGAGTAATAAAAGTCAGCTTCCTTTTTATCCAGCCACGGAATAAATAAATTGCAATTCTGCACTGATGGGCTATATACAACATTAAGGCTTGGATATACGGCTTTATAACCAGTTTCCCATGGATATGAA
>JAAZDA010000026.1 GCA_012512995.1 Clostridiales bacterium
CAGTGCATATTGCCAGACTGATCAATGCTCCGCTGACATAAGGCATGATAGATAATGCTGCACTAAAACAGATTGTGACAATTAGTACTCCGGCCATCAGAAGTACTAATCCAACAGATAATAGAACCATCATAATAACCTCTCTCCCAGCTAATCAGGACTCATCCTGAAGCTGCTCCATATATTTCAAGACCTGCTTCTGCTTGTCTTCATTCAACTTCTGAAAAGCGGACTGATACTGCAAAAGCCTGGTAATTTGATTCTTCTTTACAGATTGCTTTGATTCCTCATCACTCATCAGACTAAGTACCGAAACATTATAAAGTTCGGCAAACTGCAAAATCTCAGATGCAAGGACCTGACGCTTATCAGCCTCGATTGCCGATAAGGTTGGCCTAGACATCTCCAATTTCTTCGCTGCATCTGCCTGATTGATACCACTGTCGATTCTCGCCTTCTTAAGTCTTTCTCCAAAGGTCATATCGTCACCTCCATGTCAGAAATACTGACCTACTTGGAGTGTAACACTTTTATCACTCTTTATCAGCATTTCTGACATCATTTATTATTCTACTTTAGAACACTGAAACCTCAAATTTTACGTTAATAGAAACACGGCTAAATTAGCTGTATTTCTAATCTGCCATCCTATAGATGGTGCTATGAACCTTGAAAATACGCTGTTTTCACCAGATTTTGTTCCTTTCCTGCTTGATTTAGCGGCTCTTTGGAAGTATAATTATTACGTAAATTACGTTAATAGAAAGGACTTCCTATGAGCATTCCAGAGACGATCAAAAGCAAACGACCCACTCAATTCGGTGCGGTTGAAATTCGATTTATCGGTGGCCATTATTATACCTATCTGGTTTCATCCAGATGGGACGCAGCCAAAGGCAGGCCTCAGAAAGTCACTGGAAAGAGCATTGGCAAAATCACGGAGGCAGACGGGTTCATACCAAACGCAAACGGTCTGCGGCTGATGCAGGAAATGCGCATCACTCCGGACGTCGCACCATCTGTAAAAAACTATGGAGCCTACGAGCTGCTTCTGCAGCTGACCCCTGATCTGGATGATCAGATCAGGAATTATTTTCCGGATTCTTTTCGCGAGATCCGTACGATCGCCCTGCTGCGTCTGGTAGACGGCGTATCATCAGCAAAGATGATACAGCCGCTGTTTCTTGATTCTTACATGAGCGATCTATGCGGTGACATCGCCGTATCAGAAGGTTCCGTCAGAAGATTTATCGCAGGGCTTGGGAGCAAACAGGATAAAATCGATGCTTTCATGAAAGCCCAGGTGATGCCGGGAACTACGCTTATGTTTGATGGTACATCGATTTTTACCCGCTCAGCGGATTCTCTGGCTGCCAAAGGCTATAATCCGGATCACAGTCTCGACCCACAGGCCCGGCTGCTTTACGTTTTTGAAAAGGATTCTCATCGCCCGGTATTCTATCGGGTGGTTCAGGGATCCATTGTCGATAAAACAGCCTTTATGGATACAGTCCGGGCAGCAGGATGCAGAGACTGCATCATCATTGCGGACAAAGGTTTCTATTCAAAGCAGAACGTATCCGCGCTGCTGGGAGCCGGTATGAGATATATCCTTCCGCTTCGCGAGGACACTGTCAATGTCGAAGAAGAATTCTACAGAAACACGGATGACAGCAAATGGGATGGCGTTTTCACCTACAATAAGCGTGCTGTATGGTATAGGAAACGGAAAAGTGGAAACAAAGGCAACTTCATCTACACTTTTCGTGACGATTCCAGACGCGCCGAGCTGGTCGGTCATTACGTAGAAC
>JAAZDA010000405.1 GCA_012512995.1 Clostridiales bacterium
CAATAAGATCGACTGTCCGAAGCGTCTCGAGCACCCTCTCCGTGATGTCGCCCAGATTTCCTATCGGTGTCGCGCACAAGAATAATGTTCCTTCAATTTTAGTGTTTAGCTCGTCCATATTTACCCATCACAACGAAAAATCCACTCACAGCCCGCAAACTTGCGATCCTCAGCAAGCTTGCACACCATAAAAGCTGTGCTTTTATGGTGTTAGTAGCCATATACATCATATATCTCGTCCGTATATTTTCCAGGTGCCTTGTAAACTATGAGCGGTCTCTCGACTGTCATTCCCGAATTGCCGCCGCGCACGCTCTCTATGAGCACCATGTTAGGTTCTCTGTCCACGAATGGGTACACCATCCGCATTCTCTTTGGTTCGAGCCCGTTCTCATGAAGTCTCACGATTATTTCCGCAAGTCTGAATGGTCTGTGGACCAGATAGAACTTTCCGCCAGGTCTGAGCAGTTTTCCTGTTACCCGTGCCACATCCGCAAATGTGCAGGCGACCTCATGGCGCGCCAGTGCTTTTGCCTCGTCCGGGTTCTTCAGTCCATGCGCATCTATCATGTATGGCGGGTTTGATGTCACCACGTCGAACGATGCGAGGTCAAAACATTTGTCAGCCTCGCAGATGTCGCCATCCACGATGTCTATCTTTTCCCCGAGTCCGTTCATAAGGACGCTGCGCCTTGCCATGTCAGCGCTGTCTTTTTGTATCTCGAGACCGGTGAGACGGGCCGCACTTGTTTTGGCTGACATCAGGATAGGGATTATTCCCGTGCCGGTTCCAAGGTCAAGCACCTTTGCGCCTTCTCCAGCCGTTGCAAAACCAGAGAGCAGCACTGCGTCCATGCCAAAACAGAATCTTTCCGGATCCTGAATGATCTTAAGATCGTTGCGCTGGAGGTCATCTACGCGCTCACCCGGTTTCAGCAGCGATTCCAGGGGCGTCACTTTGATTCGGGCGAGCTATGTGTGTTGCCCGTATTGCCCGATGCGGGTGTATTCGGTCTGGGTCTCCTGCGACCGGCTCTGGCACCAAGTCTGCCTCTGGGATTCTCCGGTTTTTTCTCTTCTGTCTGTGCCTCAGCCTGTGCCGGCTTTTTCTTCATACTCGGCCTGCTGCTGCCGCGGCGCCGTTTCCGTAGTATTGTGAACTCTCCTATTCCGTATTCATGGAGCTCTTTCTCATCATTTACTTCAACGAGTATCTTGATCTTCTGGCGCAGGACATCGACATTTTCAACTTCACCCACGAGACCGTCTGTTCCCTGGACCTCATCGCCTATTCCAGGCAGTGATTTATTGAGTTCTTCGTATGTTTCTTCTTCATTCTTGAGGCAGCACATAAGCCTGCCGCAGACGCCTGAGATCTTTGTCGGATTGAGTGAAAGGTTCTGCTCCTTTGCCATCTTGATAGACACCGGTATGAAATCGTTGAGATATGTCGCGCAGCAAAGCGGTCTCCCGCATGCACCGTATCCTCCGAGCATCCTTGTTTCATCGCGGACCCCGATCTGTCTGAGCTCTATCCTTGTATGGAAAACTCCTGCCAGATCCTTTACCAGATCGCGGAAATCTATCCTTCCGTCCGCTGTAAAGTAAAACATGATCTTGCTCTCATCGAAGGTATACTGTGCTTCGATCAGTTTCATTTCGAGACTGTGCTGAGCAATCTTCTCCTGGCAGACAGTGAATGCCTTTTCTTCTTTTTCCCTGTTCTCGTCGTTCCTTATTTCATCAGCCGTTGTTGCGACTCTTATGATCTTATTCATCTGCCTGCAATACCTGCATGCTACTTCCTTCGGCAGTATTGATGCGGCTTTGCCGTATTCCACGCCTTTTTCCGTCTCGACTATAACATTGTCTCCCGGCTTTACTGCCAATTTACCCGAAAGGAAATTGTATGCCTTACCGCCCTTGCGGAATCTTACTGCGACGACATCACCGTCATCAGCAGAAGGAACCCTCTTCTGGCATTCCTGGCATGAATTATTCTGATCTGCTGTATCAGTGGGCTCTGCTTCTGCAGACACTGCAATCACTTCATCTATTGTCGTCTCTGATTCTGCCGGTGCCTTTTCGGGTTCCGGCGGCGCCACAAACCCGCCTTCGGGGATTATTCCGTCGGCAACAGCTCCCGTCTCGGAATCATCGTGTACTGTTGCTGTAAAATTCACCTTTATTTCTTCTGACATAAATTCCTCCATTTTTAATGCAGCTGACTGCGAACTGACAGCAGCAGCATTTCGAGCGCCGTTTCATCGCTCACGTTGGCCCTTCGGCGCTTATCATATTCACCGACTGCATTTCTGATATTCTGTAGTCCTTCAAAACTTATTCTATCAGATATCCTGATTATTCCGTCCGTGTGGTCGCAGAAAACTATTCTGTCCCTTTCGCCAGTCGCTTTATATATTGACACATCATGGAACCATATCTCAAGAAAATCCGTAAGTTTCCATGTGTCCACAATATTATTATCATCCTCAGCCACAGCGTCTTTGGGCTGTTTTTTGCCTGAAGTTTTGCCGGCAGCTTTCTTTTCCGAGAACTCCTGGGCTGCCTGAACCAGGTCGGCGCCTGTCCTGCTGCCAATGTTCTCGAATAATGCTGCGGCAGCCTGGCGCTTCGCGTCAAAACTCTCACTTCCAAGGATCCTCAGTGCCCGTCCGGCATTACCTCCGGAAAATCCCGCCGCCATCTTTATCTCTGCGGCACCGGTATTAACAGGTTCACCCGGATGTTCACTTGCTTCCTCTTCGATCCTGCGTCTGCAGTACTCCTCGATCTTCTCTTCAGGAACAGGCTTCATACGAAGCGTAACACATCTGCTCATAACTGTCGGGAGAAAGTTTGAAACTCCGTCAGCAAGCAGCAGTATTACTGCATATTCCGGCGGCTCCTCAAGTGTTTTGAGGAGAGCATTCTGTGCAGCCGCAGTCATCAGTTCTGCGTCATTTATGATATATACCTTATGCTCGCACGAATACGGTTTTATCGCAACATCATCGCGCATAAGCCTGATATCGCCGATGCCTATGGACTTGGGCTTTTCATGCTGCACATAAATAATATCCCCGTTGGCTTTCGCCGCAGCCTGAATACACGAAATGCATTTTCCGCATGGCTCCGGCATTCCGTTTGCATCTGTCGCAGGATCCGCGCACTGAATTGCAGCAGCAAATACATCCGCTACCAGATCCTTATCTGAGTCTCTGGCACCGTCAATGATATATGCGTGAGAAACGCGGCCGTCCAGCAGCGCCCTCTGCATGTGTTCCTTAATTTGTTTCTGTCCGACAATATCTGAGAATTTCAGCATTGAATCTGGTTCCGTTCCTGTTTACGACCTGCAATCACTTAGAATAGCTGTCCTGACTTCCCTGACGCACTCGTCCAGTGCGCCCTCCGTATTCTCAAAAGTGTTCTTTGCCGTGATCCCGCACTTGGCAAGTTCGTCCGGGGCAAAATCAGCATCATCGGCAATAAATCTCCGGCACATTTCAGTATACCTGGGATTCTCCTGTTTGCGCTCACGCCTGAGTGCTCTTGCAAGGCGCTCTCCGTCATCAACATGGATATAGAGAGGCTCTACCATCTCTGTCCCGAAGTGATTCCTCATATGGCAACACGCATCAACTGTTCCGATCATAAGAGAGCTGGCGCGGTTTAAGTCTATCTGTCCGTCATCCGCTGTGAAATAACGCCATGGGCCGAACTCGGTATTGTAAGTCCGGACTTCAATGATCTTTCCGGCTTTTTCTGTCGCTCTATACTGATCCTCTGTCACAAAATGGTACTCCCGGCCGTCCTGTTCCCCTGTGCGTATCGGCCGTGTGGTGTAAAGAACTACTTCCCTGACCGGGAGCGTTTCATCGGCGATCAAAGCTTTGTAAATCTTGTCCTTGCCTGATGAGCTTGGCCCCATAAGGCAGAAGATTTTGTTGTTACTAGATGGTTTTTCTGTCACTGTCATTCTACTGTCTCTACCCGCACCATATTTGTTTTGCCTGACTTGCCGAGCGGCACACCAGCAGTGATGACTACCGTATCGCCGGGCTTGATGTAACCTGCAAGACGGGCCTGATGAATGGCCGTATCAAAGAGCTGGCTGGCAGTCTCTTCCTCCTGGATTATCAGGGGATAGACATCGAACAGAATATTCATTCTGCAGGCGACGCTGCTCTTCGTGGTGCACGCTAGTATCGGGCAGGTCGGCTTGTATCTTGAAAGCCTCGCCGCTGTGAAGCCTGACATTGTGACCGTGATGATCGCGTCGGCCTTTATATCTTCTGAAATCGTGCACGCGGAATGCGAGATTGCCGTGGTGGTATCTATCTTGCTGCCATCTACAGCTCTTCTCATCATTCGGCGCATATAATCTATATCGACTTCTGTTCTCTCAGCGATATGTGCCATCGCCTGAACAGCCTGGATCGGATATGCTCCGGCCGCTGGCTCTCCCGAGAGCATGATAGCTGTGGTCCCGTCATAAATCGCATTCGCGACATCTGCCGCTTCAGCTCTTGTCGGGCGCGGATTGTGGATCATTGACTCTAGCATCTGGGTCGCGGTTATGACCTGTTTGCCCTCATGTTCCGCCATTTTTATCATCTGCTTCTGCAGTACAGGCACCGTCTCGAACGGGACCTCGACGCCGAGATCTCCGCGGGCTACCATGATGCCGTCCGCTTCATCAAGTATCGATTCAAGATTCTGGACTCCCTGAACACTCTCGATCTTGGCGATGATCATCATGTGACTGTCATGCTCTTTGAGGATCTGTTTGACCTGTCTTATGTCATCCGCTGTTCTTACAAATGAGCACGCTATCATGTCAAAACCCATATCGCAGCCGAATATAATGTCCTTGCGATCCTGCTCCGAAATAAAAGGCATGGAAAGATTTGTGCCGGGCACGTTCACGCCCTTGTGGTTTGACAGAGGGCCGCCGTTCTTCACTGTGCAGATA
>JAAZDA010000406.1 GCA_012512995.1 Clostridiales bacterium
CCCGATCTCTTTTGCCTTCATGCAGATAACATCATAGGCTGCCGCAGGCTCAGTCAGTGTAACTACAGGAGTTCCATTTCTTATTATGCCGGCTTTTTCCCCTGCTATCGCTGCGATAGTATTTCCGAGATACTGCATATGATCCATGCCGATTCTCGTAATGACCGTCATTTTCTTGCCGCGCACACAGTTTGTTACATCGAGTCTGCCGCCCAGCCCTGTTTCCAGCACGACCCAATCAACGCCTTTGTCTCTGAACCATATCATTGCCATATGGAACAGAAATTCCATATATGTACAGTTTGGAAAAGAGTCAGCAGGAAATGAATATTTATCTGCAAGCTTTTCACGTACAATGACGCAATAACGGACAAAATCATTCTCTGATATCATTTCTCCATCTACTGACATTCTCTCCCTTATCGTTACAAGATGCGGAGATATGAATGTGCCCACATGATACCCGGCATCAATGAGGATCTCAGTAAGATAGTTGCACACACTTCCTTTGCCGTTGGTGCCGGCAACATGAATGATCTTCATGCCGTCATCAGGAGACCCGAGTGTATCAAGATAACTGCGCGAGTCTTTCAGAGTATGACTATCCGCGAATCGGGGGATCCTGTTTATATATTCTTCCGCTTCCATAAAAGTCATTATTTCGAAAGTGCCTCCAGGCGTGCTTTCACACCAGCCATAAGCTGCTCATATTTTGCCTGCTTGTCTTTTTCTTCAGCTATCTTTGATTCAGGTGCCTTTGAGAGGAACTTCTCATTGCTGAGCATCGCTCTGCTCCGCTTAAGCTCACCGTCAAGTCTGTTCTCCTCTTTCTTAAGACGCTCTATTTCGGCACCTATATCTACCAGTTCTGCCAATGGAATATAGATAGTTGCATCAGGAATGACAACTGAAACTGCGTCATCTCCGACTCCTGCCTTATCAGACTGCACCGAAACGCCCAGCGCGCCTGCAAGAGATGCGAAGAACAGTTTTCCTTCGCTGAATATCCTGCGCATATCTTCGTTCTCACTGACAACAAACATATCCACATGTTTTGACGGAGCGACATTCATCTGTGTCCGCACGTTCCTGATCCCACGCACAGCATCCTTTATTGTTGCAATATCCTTCTCTTCCTGCGGGAATGAAAGATCTGAGCGATATTCCGGCCATGAGGATATCATTATTGACTCCTCTTTCGACTGGATATTGTCGAAGATCTCTTCTGTGATAAACGGCATATACGGATGGAGCAGTTTGAGCGAACCTGTGAGCACAGTCTGCAGTGTCCAGAGTGCTGCGCTGCGGCTCTTCTTCTGTTCCCCGGCGCTCTTTCCGTCCGAAGCCTCTTTCTCATAGAGCCTTGGCTTTACCATCTCAATATACCAGTCGCAGAATTCATCCCATACGAAGTCATGTACCTTCTGGACTGCCACTCCAAGTTCAAATCTGTCCATGTTTTCAGTGACTTCTTTCACTGTGTCATTGAAGCGCGAAAGGATCCACTTATCAGCCGGCTCGAGTCCATCAGGAATATCTCCGCCTGCCTCATCACTCTCATCCATATTCATCATAATGAAGCGCGACGCATTCCAGACCTTATTCGCAAAGTTTCTGGATGCCTCGACCTTCTCGTCAGAATAACGCATATCGTTGCCCGGCGCATTGCCTGTCACGAGCGTGAGCCTTAATGCATCTGCTCCATATTTATC
>JAAZDA010000407.1 GCA_012512995.1 Clostridiales bacterium
GAAGAAGATGTCGCAACCGCCTCGCTTGTCGTGCTTTCGGATGCGTCTTCTTCGTAATTTGAAACAGTATTGGTTGACCCAGTATTACTGTTTGTGTTTGTAGCGTTTGACCCACAGGCAGTCAGTATCAGCGAGCAGGTAAGGACTATTGCAATGATTCTTTTTATCATTTTGTATTGTCCTCCGCATCATCTTTCTCTGAATCATCCTGCTTTTTATTGTCAGCAGAATAATCAGTATCTGTCGTTTCATCTTTTCTGCAATTATCTTTATCTACTTTTTTGTTTTTAAAATACCTGGATATAAAAACTACAGTAGCTACGATAATGATTGAAAAAATTACGATGGCCGCTACAGGTGCTGATTTTTTGTTTTCTGTCGCAGAGTCTTCTATGATGGTTTCTCCAGCGGCACTGGCGTTGACCGAACTATTTTCAGATGAAACCATATTGGATGTTGCATTGGTAGATGCCACCTCACTGCTTTCGCTGGTTCCTGTTTCGGCCGATTCATCTGCAGCAATAGTTGATGATTCAACTGCAGCTTCTTCTTGAACTTCTTCGACCACTGGAGCAATAAGCGATCCATCATCTTCAAGTGTATATCCCTGAGCCAGAATACCGTCAATATCACTCACGGACAGTCCTGTTGTAGCAAGAGCTTTGATGAATGGATCTGATCCAATGTAAATTGTCTTAACTGTTTCCTGATCGGTATATGAATTTGATACAGTCAGCTTGTAAATTCCTGGCTGGGTATACTCTTCACCATCTCTTGCTGGCTTATTCTCCCTGATATCAGTTGTGTGCCGATTTGCTGCTTCATTTATTATTGTTCTCTGAACATATACCTTTAGGTCGCGTGAATTTGCTAAGTCGATTCTGAACCCATCAGGTGTTATTGCATTGTCAGACAATTCAGAACCCGTCACAACATCAAAAGGAAACAGCATGGTATTGCCATTATGAATAGAGAATTTGAAATTAATTCGGTAGTACGTGTATGAGGGCACAATTGAGACATTTCCAATTTTTCTGGGATTATCCTCTATGACATAATCTAGCGCAACTTCATAATCGCCTTCTTCATATAGAACAATTTTAGTGTCAGCGCCAGTCCTTGCACATGCTGCCAGATAATCAGTATATATGACGGGATCATGTTTTGCTCCTTGCCAATCCGTGTATTGCATTATCAGGGCTCCGTGCTTGAAGTCAGTCTTGGTGACTTCGAATTCCTGATCATATCCTTTTTTGTCTTCAGCGATACTGAGATTTTCATTCCCATTCAGTTTTGAAATATCCTGCGATAAGGTAAACCATAATGTTATTCTGTCTCCGGCATTTTTCAGAAAAACATAATCGCCATTGCCATTTTCTTCCTTGTCAGTGTAACCATTGACAGTGAATGTGCCGAGATCCCAACCAAAATGTGGATCATTGCCTTTGATCTGATTTTCTTCTGAAAAACCGTTATCCTTACCAGTATTTACTTTTTCACCAAGCTCAGTTCTTGGCTCATCAGCTGAAGATGGAACTCCCTTTGCCGCTTCTGTTTCGTTTATAGCATAGAACTCATAGACTTCCGCACGTTTATGTGTATCTGAGTCTGGAACTTTCAACGGGGTTATCCAGAGCTGTTTACCCGGCAGTTTCTGCATTTCCTTATATACAACAATAACCTTGTAAAAACAGCCATTCAATAGTTGAATGTCGTTTGTAGAATACAGCGCTGCTCCATTGTCAGCTTCTTTTGTGAATGCATTACACTGTTCGGATTCTATTACCCATTTTTCTCCATCAAGAGATGATTGGATTATTATGGCGCCATTGCCAATTTTGCTATCCAGCTCGATGCCATCAACTGCTTTGCCACCATCATCTGTTATATGCCATTCGGTCTCATCCACATCCAAAGATGTGATGTCGAATGGATATGATACAGTGATATTTCCTTCATTAACGTTATATATCGGAAGACCTTCGTATGCACCGTCTTCTTCAACATCCCCGGTAATGGTTAATGCTCCAAAAGTATTGCTGCTGTTGGTTGCAGTCCCAGATGCATCGCTCAGGGAATACTTGCTTTTTTCACTGAGTTGATATTGCGTGCCACTTGGTTTTATAGATGTTTCTGCTGCCATTGTGGTCATTGAATGAAAAAATGATAAGCAAACAGTAAATGATACGAAAACTGCTGTTTTTATGAGAAGAATGCATCTGTTATCGGTAATCTTGTTATTCACCATAGTATTACTCCCCCGGAAATATATTCTTTGCTTGATATGATACACTCTTATTTTACAATACACTAATTCATTAATTTGCATAAGCTAAGGCCATTCCACTTGTATAAAGAGAAGGATTCGAGTGGTATTAGTATCATAGTAGTGAATCTATGAAACTGCCCCGCTAATACAGCGGGGCAGTGAGGCTGGACTATTTTCAAAAGAGAAAGTGATACCAGAATGAGAAACACGATTAGAAAGCACTTAGAAAGTGTGCGCTTGATTTAAAAACACCTTATAATCATCAAAAGATAC
>JAAZDA010000408.1 GCA_012512995.1 Clostridiales bacterium
GTATTTGATAACACGGGTATCAGGATTCCAGTCCATCAGAATGAAACCTGTGGCGGCATAGAGGCTCCAGGGATTTGAGAGGTACAGCAGATGGTTCTGCATGAACAGCAGAAAGAACCCCATGAAGGATCCGGCAATGCCGACGATTATCGTGACGGCCTGGTTGACAAAATACCATGAAAGCTCCATGTGCATCAGCAAAAGTATAAGACTTACCAGAAGTGTATCTGCGGTGTAGCGGCTTATGTCCTGAATCGATGGCACTCCGCATGCTCCGTTACCCGTGACAAATACGACGAGCAGCTGCAGCAAAACAAATGCAGTAATGTAGATACTTCCATAAATGAATTTGGCGGTGAGGAGCTTGCGTCTCGTGGTCAGAGTTTCAAGGAGTTTAAAAGTATGACCTTTGTGTTCAAGATCGGTGATCATGCTGGCATAGACTCCGATTGCGGTCGGAAGGACCAGTGTGTTAAGAAGCGAGAGGTCGTAAAACGTTGCTTCCCAAAAGTGAAGATAATTGAAACTCTGGCCTTGCTGCGTCCAGATAAGATAGGCCGCATAGAAAATCAGAACTGCAAGAAGCACCAGATAGTTTCGTTTCTTCCGCTGTTTCATAAATTCACATTTAAGAGTGGTTCCCAAATTCATCATGCTTTCCTCCATGACGGAGCGTAGTATGTATATGTGAAACTATTGTCGCTTCACATGTTTGCGCTCCGTTGCAGATAAGGATACTCGTTCTTCCTTATGCCCTCATGAAGTTAACCTTAAGATAAGCTTAACTTTCGGTAAGAAAAGTGGATTTCGTCTCCGGCGCAGGATACAATATCAATATGAAAAAACACAATAAAATCCTCGTTGTTGATGATGAGGCAAAACTCAGGATCATGTTGCGCGATCATTTAGTAAAAGCCGGCTATGCTGTTTGTGAAGCCGGATCCTGTGCATATGCAAAGGAAATGATGCACAGCTTCGGACCTGATGCAGTGATACTCGATGTGATGCTTCCTGATGGAGATGGCTTCTCACTGTTTTCTGATCTTCGCCTTATTCGCCCTGATGCCCCTGTGCTATTCCTCTCAGCCAGAGATGAAGATTCTGCGAGACTTACAGGACTTGGCCTTGGTGCGGATGACTATATAACAAAACCTTTTCTTTTCAGAGAGCTGGAGCTTCGCATTGCAGCGGTACTTCGAAGAGTATATGGTGACGATATGCAGAAAGCCGTCAGCCGTTTTGGCGCCACAACAGTCAACTGGGGCAGCGCTGAGGTACAAAGGAACGATGGCTCTGTGACCACGCTTACGCTCAAAGAATTCAACCTGCTTAAGAAGTTGTATGAAAACAAAGGAAACATTGTGACCGTTGACTCACTCTGCTCGGCAATTTGGGATGGGGATCTCTTTGGCTACGAAAACACCCTGATGGTGCACATAAGAAAGTTGAGGGAGAAGATAGAAGAGGATCCATCTCATCCACGATACATCATCACTGCAAGGGGACTTGGCTACAAGATGTCAAAGGAAGTGCAATGAAAAGACTTGGATCTGCTCTAAAACATATCTGTATGCTCTTGTTCTCAGTGATCATATCGATCGCCATCTGTCTGGTGGCCTTTTTTGTTTTCAGCTATACCAACTGGTCGGAAACTTCAGGCAAAATGAACAGTGCGACAAATGTGCTGAGTGAA
>JAAZDA010000409.1 GCA_012512995.1 Clostridiales bacterium
AGATCATATTGTGAGCAGGTCGTCAGCGGCGAGAACGGAACCGGTAAGACAGCGCGCCCAGCCGGATACATGATAGGCGGCAAAACCGGAACAGCCGAGACGATCCCGAGAGACCAGGGTCAGTATGTGGTATCATTTATGGGATATGCACCCGCTGATGATCCTCAGATAGCAATATATGTTGTTGTTGACAGACCGAACGCATCCCCTCAGGATGATGCCAAATATGCGACAGAAATAGTGCGCAACTGTCTGACGGAGATTCTTCCTTATCTTGGAATACCGATGACAGAGGCTCTGTCTGATGATGAAAAGGCTGAACTTGAGGAACTGGAGTCTTCAGGAACAATAGCTCTCGGTGCATCTGCCATGCAGGCGCTTGACAACACCTCTTCGTCACAGTCATCTGCAGATGGTTCTACAAATGCGGATGGCACAGCAACTGAGGACGGCACGTCCTCTGATGGCACGACAACCGATCAGAGTGTCACTGGAGATGAAACGGGCGATTCAGGTGATTCGGCAAGCGGAAAGAGCGAGCCGGT
This sequence comes from Clostridiales bacterium, assembly GCA_012512995.1. GTDB lineage: Bacteria > Bacillota > Clostridia > Lachnospirales > Lachnospiraceae > CAG-791. The sequence goes on from JAAZDA010000409.1 coordinate 546, forward strand.
GTGGAAGTCATTCCCGCTTGATGAGGCGACAGGATATCTTGTTGATCCGGACACAGGGATGTATGTGGATTCTGTCACAGGACATGAGTACAGTGTCGGACCTTCCACAACAGGGACAACGACGGATGGTGGAGATTCGGGAGCATCTGCAGACGATACTACAGTCTCACAGGATACTACAGCAACAGAGCAGTCAGCGGATGGAACAGTGACTGACGCGGCGGATGAGAACGCCGCAGCACAATAAAAGGTTTCAGGAGGTTCTTATGTTCAGTGGGAGTTCATTGATCGGAGTAATGTTACCGGCATTTCTTGCGTTTGTTATAAGCGCAGTGGCAGGGCATTTTGTAATACCGATACTTCGCAGTCTTAAGGCTGAGCAGACGGAACGCGCAGAGGGTCCGGCAAGTCACAAGAAAAAATCGGGCACGCCAAATATGGGCGGAGTCATTTTCATTGGCGCTTTTCTTATTATTTGTATTATCTGGGCATTCAGAAATCCTGAAGTAATACCTGTAGCTATTCTTACGGTGGGCTTTGGTGCTGTGGGATTTATAGATGATTTCATAAAGGTCCAAAAAAAGAGAAATCTTGGTCTCAGAGCATGGCAGAAGATAGTTCTGCAGCTTCTTATAGCCATTTCGTATGCTGCATATATTATAAATGTGCACGGAACATCACTTTCAATGAAGGTCCCGTTTGCTGCCGGAAAATACGTTGATTTTGGGGCCATGAATATTCCATTTCTGCTGTTTGTGGCACTGGCTGTAGTTAATGCCACAAATCTTACTGACGGCATTGACGGTCTGGCATCAAGCGTTACTGCGGTTGTTGCAATGTTTTTTACAGTTACAGCTTACCTTACATCATCAGGTGTTGCGCCGGCAGGTGCTGCTATGACAGGTGCGCTCCTTGGATTCCTGCTTTACAACTGTAATCCTGCCAGAGTGTTCATGGGAGATACAGGCTCGCTGGCACTCGGGGGATTTGTGACAGGAATGGCGTATATGCTGCAACTGCCACTGTTTATTCCCATAGTGGGATTCATATACGTCATGGAAGCACTGTCGGTACTTATTCAGATAGCGTACTTTAAGGCGACAAAAGGAAAGAGATTTTTCAGAATGGCACCGATCCATCATCATTTTGAACTTGGCGGATGGTCTGAAACAAAGGTCGTGACAGTTTTCACAATTATAACTATTCTGCTTGCATGCATAAGCCTGCTTGGCTTCTGGTATTGAGCGTGTTCATTTACGATCGGGGAATGATCTTATAATTATGTTCCCGATCCGTGGAGGGATCATTTGGACAAAACAAGAGACAGAAACGCCGGGTACAGGAGAGATGATTGCATTCGTGACCCGGACAGAGATATCAGAAGATCAGACAGGAAAGGTAATGCATACAGGAACAACGGGAGGACTGCGCCCAGGCGCAGCACAAAACACCATCCTTATATAGATTACTCAATGATCTTCATCATAATATTTCTTCTGGCTTTTGGTCTGGTAATACTGTATTCTGCCAGTTATTACGAGGCTTCAATGGACTCAGGCTGCAACTGTGATCCGGCATTTTATATGAAAAAACAGCTCAGATGGCTGGTGTTTGGTTTTATTGCAATGGCACTTGTAGCAAACATAAAGTATGAGTTTTATCATAAAATATGGCTGCCGGCGTTCATTGCATCACTCGTCCTTGTTGCATGTTGTCTTGCGTTCGATCCGGTAAACGGAGCCCGCAGATGGATATATATTGGCAGCTTTTCTCTGCAGCCAGCAGAGATAGTAAAAATATGCACGATAATAATGATGGCTGAACTGATAACAAGGTTCGGCACGGCATTATCCAGTTTAAGAGTGATCTTATTTGTTATGGTGGGGCCTCTGAGCGCAGCTCTGATGCTTTATTTTGTGACAAAGAACCTCAGCTCGGCAATAATTGTTCTCTTCATAGCTATAGGAATGATATTTGTGGCAAGACCGGATTACCTGAAGTTCTTTCTTGCAGCGGCAGGCGTCATCGGAGCAGCAGGCCTTGTTGTATATGCTGCTTCGAACAGCTCGACGCAGGACAGCCTTGGATTCAGGTCAAAGAGAATCATAGCCTGGCTTGATCCTGAGAAATATGCCAAAACATATGGATATCAGACAATTCAGGCTCTCTACGCCATAGGTTCGGGAGGATTATTCGGGAAGGGACTCGGGAAGTCCATGCAGAAGCTCGGATATATTCCTGAGGTCCAGAACGATATGATCTTTTCAATAATCTGCGAAGAACTGGGAATATTCGGAGCAGTTGCGATAATCGCGATGTTCGGACTGCTGTGTTGGAGAATCATGTGGATAGCAGATCATACAAAGGACGCATATGGGTCATTTCTGGTAGTTGGTGTGTTTTGCCATATTGCGGTTCAGGTCGTACTCAACATCGCTGTTGTCACAAACACTATTCCGAACACAGGAGTCACATTGCCGTTCATCAGTTACGGTGGATCGTCTCTGCTTTTTACAATGGCAGAAATCGGGTTAGTATTGAACGTTGCAAAACATATTCAAGTGGAATAGCCGATGATATTTGGAAAAAAGAATAAAAACAGCAATTACAGTCAAGACAACGGTTATTACGATGACAACGCTTATGATGATCAGCCTGTTTCCATGTACAGCCAGGACGGTATCAGAGAACGTGCTGAAAGACTAAGGCTGGCCGAATCTCAAAGGAAAGAGGACGAGCGGCGCGAATACAGAGATTGGGAGCGCAGGAGCAAACAGGCAAAACGTCAGAAATTCCTGAAGAAACATCATAAGGGCCTTATAAAGCTATGCGTCATTGTTGGTATAATTGCAGTGCTGGCCATCACATGTCTGTTCCTTTATGTGTCATATGATGTCACAGATATCCAGGTGACTGGAAATACAATGCGCACAGATGAACAGATCGCAGACATAGTCTGCAGTGGTACCCTCGGGCGCAATTCACTCTATCTTTCACTTAAGTACAAGGATAAGAGCGTTACCGACGTGCCATTTGTTGAGAAGATGACAGTGAGTGTGCTGTCACCACATTCAATAAAGGTCACAGTATATGAAAAGGCACTTGCAGGATATGTCAGTTATCTTGGAACATATATGTATTTTGCAAGGGATGGTACAGTCGTAGAGGCGTCGGACGAGAAAGTAGAAGGAATACCAGAGGTCACGGGACTGAGTTTTGACCATATAATGCTTCATGAACAGCTTCCTGTCAAAGATGACAGCGTTTTCAACAGGATACTTGATGTGACACAACTTCTGAACAAATATAAGCTTGATGTGGACAGATTGTATTTTGATTCTCTTGAGAACCTGACTCTCTTTTACGGAGATGTACGAATAAATCTCGGGCAGGATGAATATACGGATGAGAAAATATCAAATCTTTCTCATATTTTACCTGAGCTGACAGGCAGGAGCGGCACCATAGATCTGACAAATTACACTCCGGATCAGCAGAATATATCGTTCACAGAAAAAAGCAATTGATTATTTGTCCCTTCAATTGTATTATAAAGGAGATTGAATCGCTTCTTTCTTATTAAAAACATGTAGAGAAATCTATTTCCGGGAGGAATTCACCTGTGATAGAAGTAAAAGAGGATAATACTGAGTCCGCAGCAAAGATAATTGTGCTCGGAGTAGGCGGCGGCGGAAATAACGCTGTTAACCGCATGGTAGAAGAAAATGTAGCCGGTGTTAGGTTTATCGGCATCAATACGGATAAGCAGGCACTTGATATGTGCAAGGCGTCCAAGGTGATACAGATTTGTGAGAAGACAACAAAAGGTCTTGGAGCCGGTGCGAACCCGGAGGTCGGTCAGAAGGCTGCCGAGGAAACGTCTGAAGAGATAGGCGAAGCACTCAAGGGCGCTGATATGGTATTCATTACCTGCGGCGAGGGCGGCGGAACAGGCACAGGAGCAGCGCCTGTAGTTGCAAAACTTGCCAAGGATCAGGGAATACTCACTGTGGCCGTAGTTACAAAGCCTTTCCGTTTCGAAGGACCTGCACGTATGCGCAGGGCTCTTGATGGCATATCAAAACTTCAGCCAAATGTGGATACGATGATTGTTATCCCGAATGATAAGCTGTATGAAATAATTGACAGGAAGACTTCCATGCCGGAAGCTCTCAGAAAAGCTGATGAAGTCCTGCAGCAGGCGGTTTCAGGAATTACTGATCTGATTAATCTGCCGGCTATTATCAACCTTGATTTTGCCGATGTACAGACAGTAATGAGGAACAAGGGTCTCGCTCATATCGGAATGGGATATGGCAAGGGAGAAAAGAAAGCACAGGATGCAGTCAAGATGGCTGTAGATTCGCCGTTGCTCGAGACATCGATCGACGGTGCTACAGATGTCATCATCAATATCTTCGGTGATGTTTCTCTTGACGATGCGTATGAATCAGCAGGATATGTCCAGGAACTTGCAGGGGAGAATGTCAACATCATCTTCGGTGTCATGTATGATGATTCCAAAAAGGACAGCTGCAGCATAAC
>JAAZDA010000410.1 GCA_012512995.1 Clostridiales bacterium
AGCTTATTATGCTGTTTTTCATGCAATCCTGGCTGTTCATGCACTCAATGGCGAGAGTTACCGCCGACATAAAGACGCTATTTGGAGACTGTGGCCAGACTTTCTGAGATGGCGGGTATGATACATTTAGTGGATGATCCGGGATTGGCAACGCAGGGGTATAGGAAAATGCATTTTCTAAAGCATGATTATTTCCTGGCATACCGCATTAAATGGCAATATGGCAGTAATAGACAATGTTTTTCATGATTTTCAAGATTCAGACAATGTCATTAAAGACCGTTTGTAACAATTTACGATGGCTGGTGGCGATATAGCTTCCGGCTTTCTTTATGCACAAAACTGTGAGGTGAGCGGAAATGCCAATGAAATCAAGGGGGTGCGTCTACTCGACCTACTAGTAATGTAATTTAGCATGTAATTTAGTGAGAATATAAAGTCTTCCTGTTTTCCTGGTTTGTCACTGCTTTTTCCTGGCACCGTATCTGTTAGTATAAGATCAACAAATATCCCGGAGAGAGACCAAAGCCAGGCATAAAGCATAATATAATGAATAATGATGTTGCAAAATGCAGGTCAGTAATAACAATTCTGAATGAGCAGGGAATGAGTCGGAAAGATTTTCCTATGCAGGATATGAAGAACGGGGGCAATTACGGCAAATATTGTAGAGCTCAGATGCTTTTTAGCCACTGCGTAAATACGCATTTTTCGAAAATGATCCAATGGGCTTGTCATGAGTTCTAACCAATAGTAAAATAAGTTCAATATTTAATGGACTATAAATTGAACTTAATAACTGCGAACACCAGGTGGTATGAGTGGAGAGAATATGCATTACATAACAAGGGAACTTGAACGAAAGTTTATGAGCATGAATTCTGTATTTAAGGCAATAATGCTGACAGGAGCCAGGCAGGTGGGGAAGTCTACCATGCTCAGGAAACTTGCGGAGAACGAACAAAGAACTTATGTTACTCTGGATAATTCGCGGGACAGGGAACTGGCCCAGAGTGATCCTAAGCTGTTCTTCCAGACATACAAGCCTCCAGTACTTATTGATGAAGTGCAGAAGGCTCCTTCTTTATTTGAAACAATAAAGATAATGTGTGATGAAACAGATGAGAAGGGTCTTTTCTGGTTGACTGGATCTGAAAGCAGGAAACTGCTCAGGGAGGCGGGTGAATCACTGGCCGGCAGGATCTGTATTCTCAAAATGTACGGCCTGTCACAGCGAGAGAAACTCGGATTATGTGGCATGGGAAACATTTGTTTTGACTTGAGTTCTTTGACTGAAAGACAGAAGAAGTTTCCAGCAAACAATATCAGGGAGGTCTTTGAGCATATTTGGTGTGGAGGAATGCCAGGAACTATTGGGATGAATACGGAGCAACGAAATGCCTGGTATGAATCGTACATTGATACTTATCTGATGCGCGATGCCGTGGATGATAATGGAATTGTGGATACGGAGGGGTTCAGAAAGGCGCTACGCTCATGTGCTTCATTTGCAGGTAACCTTGTGAACTATTCAGATATAGCTTCCGCAGCAGGAGTTTCAGTGGTGACGGCCAAGAGCTGGGTCAAGGTGCTGCAGACGATGGGAATTGTTTTTCTTCTGGAGCCGTATTCAAATAATGAACTTAAGAGAATGGTGAAAACGCCAAAACTGTATTTCTGCGATACAGGACTTTGTGCGTATTTGTCTATGTGGCCTTGCAGCGATACGCTGATGAACGGTGCGGCAAGCGGTCATTATTATGAGAATTATGTGGTCGGAGAATTGATGCGGGGATATGCGTATTCTTCTGATGTTGTGAACATGACTTTTTACCGTGATACTAATCAGCATGAAATCAATCTCGTTATCGAAGAGGCGGGAGAACTGCATCCACTGGAGATCAGGAAGTCGTCTAATCCTGATAAAA
>JAAZDA010000411.1 GCA_012512995.1 Clostridiales bacterium
GGGGTTACATTTCAATGAAAAAGATTCTTTTTGTCGCATCAGAGTGTGTGCCTTTCATTAAGACCGGCGGTCTTGCCGATGTTGTCGGTTCGCTTCCAAAGGAACTGGATCCAAAGTTTTACGATGTCCGCGTTATCATTCCCAAGTATTCCTGCATGAAACAGGAATATAAGGACAAGCTTGAATACATCACAAATTTCTATATGGATTTCAACTGGAAGAACGAGTATGTGGGTCTTCTCAAAACAAAGATCGATAATATCACTTATTATTTTATTGATAATGAGCAGTATTTCACCTGCCTGAAGCCCTACACTGAAGATCCGCTTTTCGAGATCGAGAGATTCTCATATTTCTCAAAGGCAGTCCTCAGTTCGTTGCCTGTCTTAGATTTCAAGCCTGATCTTATTCACTGTCATGACTGGCAGACAGGTCTTGTTCCTGTTTACCTCAAAGAGCGTTTTCAGGATAATATTTTCTTCCAGGGCATCAAATCTGTCATGACGATCCACAACCTTAAATTCCAGGGAAAATGGAACGTGAAAGATGTTGAGGATATCACCGGCCTTTCAGGATATTATTTCTCGCCTGATAAGCTGGAGTTCCACAAGGACGCCGATCTCTTAAAGGGAGGTCTTGTCTATGCCGATGCCATCACGACTGTCAGCCCGACTTATGCAGAAGAGATCAAAACTGAGTTCTATGGCGAGGGCCTTGAGGGTCTTCTCAACGCGAGAGCTAATGATCTGCGCGGCATAGTGAATGGGATCGATTATGATGCATTCAACCCGGCGACAGACAAGTACATCGCCAAAACATATGATGCCATCAGTTTCCGTAAGGAGAAGATCAAGAATAAGAGAGCACTGCAGGAAGAGCTTGGTCTTGCCCGGGATGACAAGGTCATGATGATCGGACTTGTATCAAGACTTACAGATCAGAAAGGTTTTGACCTCATAGCTTATGTTATGGATGAGCTTTGCCAGGATGCTGTGCAGATAGTTGTTCTCGGCACTGGGCAGGAACAGTACGAGAACATGTTCAGATACTTCGATTGGAAGTATAAGGACAAGGTATCTGCGAACATTACATATTCGGAAGCACTTTCTCATAAGATATATGCTTCATGTGATTCCTTCCTTATGCCGTCTCTGTTCGAGCCGTGCGGGCTCTCACAGCTCATGTCTCTGCGCTATGGCACAATCCCCATCGTACGAGAGACGGGTGGCCTGAAGGACACGGTGGAACCTTATAACGAGTATGAGGGGACAGGCACTGGCTTCAGCTTCACGAATTACAACGCGCATGAAATGCTACGCACGATCCGCTATGCAGAGCAGATCTATTATGACCGCAGACGTGAATGGAACAAGATGATAGACCGCGCAATGGCTGCAGATTTCAGCTGGAAGAAGAGCGCGGAAAAATATCAGGAGATGTATGACTGGCTGATCAAAAAGTAAGTCTGCAGCGGGAAAACCTGTTACAGAGATCAGACAGATTGTAATGATCTGCAAATATGACCGGAAAAACCAGCAATGACAGATTGACAATCAATGAAAAGTATAATGGCAGCAATCAGATAGTGGTGCAGGCCGGGATACTGGCGACGGCGTCGATCGTCGTCCGTATCATAGGCCTGCTTTATCAATCTCCGCTGACTGCGATCATAGGCGATGAAGGCAATGGCTATTACAGTCTTGCCTATAATATCTATACCATCATTTTGCTCATTTCTTCTTACAGTATTCCTTCAGCAATATCCAAGATAATGGCTCAGAAGCTGGCGCTCGGAGAGTACCGCAATGTACAGAGGATATTCAAGGCTTCACTTATTTACGTGGTTGTTATCGGTACAGCCTTCGGTCTTTTTATGTACTTCGGGGCATCGCTCCTTGTAGGACCGAAATCAGTGCCTGTTCTTCGTGTATTTGCGCCGACAATACTGTTATTCGGCATTCTGGGCGTTTTGCGTGGCTATTTTCAGGCACATAATTCAATGGTGCAGACATCGCTTTCTCAGATCCTGGAACAGATAGTAAATGCAGGCATGTCACTCTTTGCAGCGTGGTTCCTGA
>JAAZDA010000412.1 GCA_012512995.1 Clostridiales bacterium
ATATATCCTGCTGTAGAATAACGCGACTATTACGACAGTCGGTATCGCTATGAGAATAATATGCGAAAACAAGAGTTTTGACTTGATAGACAAATTGCTGAAGAATTTTTTCAAGGCAGCATCTTCTCCCTGTATTCTGAAGGCGTAAGACCCACATATTTCTTGAAGCTCTTGCCAAAATAATTCCCGTCTGTGTATCCAACATCTGACGATATTTCACTGATCTTTGTTCCCTGATTTTCAAGAAGTCTCTTGGCTTTCTCTATTCTGTATTCAGTTATGTACTGATTGAGAGTCTGGTCTGTCTCCTTTTTGAACATAGTGCAGACGTAAGGAGCGGAACGATTCACATAATCGCTTATTGTTTTGACTGACAGCATCGGATCCATGTAATTTCTGGCGATGTAATCCTGTATTACGAAAACAGTGGAGTTCTCTGTCTGCTGATCGGACAGCGCATCAAAATACTCTTTTGTCTTTTCACATAACGTTTCGTGCAGCTGATAGAGAGTGTGCGCATGATCAAGATAATCAAGAATAGTCTCCGATTCATGTGTTGATATATGGGCACTCCGCGCCGCGTTCTCCAGTGCTATAAATAATTTATAGTAGTCGTCCTTTACCTGATTCGGTAGCAGCATCCTTGCGGCGCTCCTGAAGTTTTCCAGGATACTGTCAAGAAAAGCCGTCGTTCCATCAAAATTCCTCTGTGACAGCAGTTCTCCAAAATCAGATGCGTATCGTGCAGTGTCACTTACCTTGGTGATCTCTTCATCAGCAGTTGGAACAATCATGCTTCCCCTGCGGTAGAAAAAGCTGCCCTGCATCAGTATTACCGCCGATGTGTATGAATCATAGGCTTTTTCCACACCATATCTGATTGAACCCAGCGACAGAAAATGTTCGCCTGCATCGGAAAATATCTGATGGACCTTTTTGGCGATATGCAGCATGAGCTCGTCATTCATTCTTGACCCGTACATAAATATGATCAGGTATTGATCGTATTTATTCGTATGCAGTTCCTTCAGTCCATAATTGCTGATATATTCATCTACCTGTGCGGTAAGGCCTTCAATATCCGGGAAGTCATCGACTGTGTTGCCATTCGTGAACTTTAGGAGCATGACGTCAAAACAAGTGGCTGTCCCAAATTTATATCCCAGTTTGGCGCATTCAGCCTCAAGTGATTCTTCACCGTGAAAATCGTGACGTGACAACAGTGATATCATTCTATCCTGAGTTTTCATATTGCCATGCCCGACATTTCTGGAGCTCTCATTGTACTGATGATATTGAAGGAGCGCTTCTCGTATCGCATCTTCCAGTTCCAACAGATCAAGTGGCTTTTCGACATAGCGGACTGCTTTATAACGTATAGCTGCCATCAGATATTCCTTATCTGAATACCCGCTCATAAAGATCACGCCGGTCTCGGGAAGAAACTCTCGGATCTTCTCAATCATTTCAGTGCCATTCATCTGAGGCATACGAACATCAGTAATGACGACCTCCGGCCTGTATTTCTCAGCCAGTTCAAGGCCTTCCTTACCATCCTGCGCTTCAAGAATTGTACCTATCTGAAAGCTTTCCCAGTTTATGGACGCTTTGATGCCATCCCGCGTCAGTTCCTCATCATCAACAATAAGTGCTTTATACATACTGTTTTCTACCGTCATCCTTAATCATTTATTTCAGGCAGGATTATCTGATACATGGAAAACCATGTGAATTTCGTTTTTCGATATCATCATAGCATAAAGGACCGGCAACAT
>JAAZDA010000413.1 GCA_012512995.1 Clostridiales bacterium
ATCGACCTTTCCGCCAAGGTACAACGGATGGATTAGCGGTATGTCGTCACCGGAGCCAGCTTCATCAAATTCGATTCCGGCCTCTTCCCAGATAGTACCCTTTTCCGGTGATTCAGCCTTTCTCATCTGGTCCTCGTATTTTGCCCTTTCGATCAGATATTTTCCCCTGTCCAGACCCTCTTCATATGCTTCGCCAAGACCTTTCCCGCGAAAATATCTTTTCTTTATGGCTGTGCCGATCGCGATGAGCGGCATATTAAAATAATACTGCACCGCAGGCATATTCTTCCAGAGCAAATATCTGTTATTGCCTGCAGTCATGAGTTCCTTGAATTCATTGTAAGTGGAACCGCTCGTTGCGCTGCCTGCATGTAAAACAGTTGCCTTCGGCTCATACAGATTCGTGTATCCGTAGACTTTTGCTCTGTATCCTATATCTACATCCTCAAGATAACAATAGTGCCTTTCATCGAAATACCCGATTCGTTCGAAAGCCTTCATTCTGTATATCGCCGCACCGGCACACGCCGAAAAGATCTCACCCTGCTTCATATATTTATCAGAGCATTCCGCTTTGCCGCGCGCAAATCCCCACCCTAACGCACAGTAGAAATCACCTGCATCGTCAATGACATCCGGATCCTTCATCGACAGCATTCTTGCCTGTACCGAAAAAGCATGCCTTGATTGAATGATGGAAGTGTAAAGCTGCTCTACACAGTCCTTCATTACCTCAGTGTCGTTATTGAGGAGCATCACGTATGGCGTTCTTGTTATCCTGATTCCACTGTTCACTGCGTGACAAAAGCCTGTATTGGCCTTAAGACGCAGCAGTGTGACCTCTTCCGGATAGGCGTCCCTTACAAGTTCGAAACTGCCGTCGTCTGAAGCATTGTCAACAACAATGATCTCTGGGGCCATCGTTCCGGCAAGTAAAGAATCAAGACATTTTTTTATATACTTAATACCGTTGTAATTTGGTATTACTACTGTAACCTCAGAATTCATATTACCTTTCGTGTCATATGACTGTAACCATAGAAGGCTCCCACACTGTCATATACCCGAGTTTAAGCGCTCTCTGGCAAAACTCAATGCACTGATCATGATAATCCGCATCCGGAAGCATAACATGCGAGTAATACTGGCTTCCAAACACCTCTTCATACAGTCCGAACAGTTCGGAACGTATCTTCATGCATCTCACATCTACTGCAAAAGCATCCTGTCTCGTATCAGCCCTGTGCATAGGTCCGCTTTCTTTTTCATGAAGCCCCCTGAAGACTACCTCACCGTTCTCATCGAACATACCGCTGACGATCCTGTGCCGTCCGTCTACGACCTTCCCGCCGATAATTCCCACATCACTGCGTGCCGCAAATATATCCGGTCTGTAGTTGATATCATAAAAACCTCTGTGCCTTGAATGTGTGACATCAGCACTTATATGAACGGCTTTGAAATAGTCCTCAAGTGCCGCCTTTCCTGCATCCGCCGCGTAGCTTTTTCCTGATGGATCCCCGGCTGTAGATCCTGAATGTGTGCGCCAATGGTATAAGACCTTGGCGACATGACAGACCTCAGTATGCGGAGCCCTGAGCAACAGATCGTAGTCCTGTGCGCCGTCATACTCACTGCGAAGTCTCAGTGCAAGAAAAAGTCCCCTTTTCATCACAAGAAGATGACAGATATAGTTATTGCTCAGGAAGTAATCATAATTGTAATCAGGTTTGCGATTAGGTTCGAAGAACCTCTTCCCGTCATCCGAACACTTATCTTCATCAGAATACAATATCTCACAGTTTGTCTTCAGTATTCCCAACGCTACCTCAAAAAGAGCATCAGGAGCAAGAAAATCATCATGATCCAGGAATGCGACGTAATCTCCCTGTGCAAGGACTGCTGCGGCGTTTGTGTTTCGCGAAATACCACCGTTCTCAGGCAGCCTTTGATATCTGATCCTTGGATCATCATATGTCGATGTCACATCACCTACAACATCACTGAGACTGCCATCCGCTATGATAAGTTCCCACTTTCCATATGTCTGATCTATTACAGATTCAATGAGCGCATACATATATTCCGGCTCAGTCTCACAGGCCGGAACAAGCAACGATATACACGGCATCTCACGGTCATTGAACTCAGGCCCGAATACCTCTGCCGGGGAAGCTCCCTCGCGAAGGCATTCATAAATCGCCCTCTGCGAAGCCAGTACCTCATCTCCAGGGTCGCTGTAATGATAGTGCCTGTCATCGGACTTTTCGCGCAATCTCTCACGCGCAGCGTAAAATGTTTCGACAGCGCCGTTTCTTCCGGCATAATTTATTGTTTTTTTCAAGTCTGTAATAACTGACATATTCTTGTTATCTTTCAGTCGCCAATAAGTTTGCGAAGAGCATCGGAAAGTGTCTTATTCTGTTTATCCGCATCTTCGAGGCTCTTTCCTCTCACCCCTATATAAAATTTGATCTTTGGCTCTGTCCCGGACGGGCGGGCGCATACCCATGCGTCATCATCAAGTTCAAAATAAAGCACATTTGATTCCGGCAGTCCAGTCGGGTGTTCTTTGCCTGTAGCTATATCCCTGACTATTCCCGTCTCGTAATCACGGAATTCCATGACCTTCCATCTGTCGAGCTGTGCCGGCGGATTCTTTCTCAAACCATCCATAAGAGCCGTTATCTTGCCCGCGCCTTCTATGCCAGGCATTGTAATAGCGATCTGTGTCTCTTTATAGAAACCGTACTCCCTGTAGATATTCATCATCTGATCCCAGAGGGTCAGACCTTTTTTCTTATAGAATGCTGCCGCTTCGCAGAGCATCATGACAGCCACAGGCGCATCCTTATCGCGCGCGTGCGTACCGGCAAGACAGCCATATGACTCCTCAAGACCGAAAACATAGTTGTATGAATGTTCCTGTTCAAATATCTTGATCTGTTCACCAATATACTTGAAGCCTGTCAGTGTCTCAACATAATGCAGACCATATTTCTGTGCGATCGCCCTTGCAAGGTTCGTAGTCACTATAGTCGTAACAAATGCAGGATTCTCCGGCATCGTATGTGTCAGTGTGCGCTCGCGTAGAATGTAATCGGCTATAAGCATTCCTGACATATTTCCTGTAAATCCGATATACTCACCCGTCTTTGCATCCCTGGCATAAACACCAAGCCTGTCGGCATCCGGATCAGTAGCAAGAACAATATCCGCATCTTCCTTCTTTGCCAGCTCAAGCGCCAGTTTGAAAGCCTTGGGATCCTCCGGGTTAGGATAATCAAGTGTCGTGAATTCCGGATCAGGATCTCTCTGCTCAGGAACAACATAAACATGCTTGAATCCGAGTTCCGAAAGGACTCTTGTGACAGGAACAAGTCCGGCGCCATGGAATGGCGTATACACTATCCTGATATCATCGGCCATTTCCTTTATGACTTCAGGATTAATGATCTGTTTCTTGAGAGCCTCCATATACGCATCATCGATCTCTTTGCCAAAATAGACGAGAAGACCCGCAGCTGTGGCATCCGCCTCAGTCATGGTCTTAAC
>JAAZDA010000414.1 GCA_012512995.1 Clostridiales bacterium
CGAAAGATGAGTCTTCAGAAGACAGCAGTTCTGAATATGATCTGAGTTTGTCAAGATCACCGCACTCAGATCCGAAAGCAAGATCGGTGACAACACCCAGATGAGAGAGCAGACTTACGCCGCCTCTTGCAAAATATCCTGCGGCCGAGGTGGCAAAATACACAGGCAACTCAAGTACAAGGTCGACTCCACAGGAAAGAAGAGCCTCTGCTCTTGAATGAGAGTCGATCACAGCGGGAATACCGCGCTGCGTGAAATCACCGCTCATGACAACGACCATATGATCGGCACCAGTCCGTTTCTTTGCTTCATCTATAAGATAGGCATGCCCATTATGCAATGGCGAGCATTCCATTATTATTCCGCAGACTTTCAAAACAGCTCCTTGGTCTTATTATCAATGATATATGAATTGTACCATTCTTAGTGCATGTTTTGAAAAGAAGTTCTCTTGTATACACTGCTTTGTTTGGCTATAATTATAACAAATGTGACCGGACGAAAAACCGGCAGGATAGGGGTAAAATATGTCATTCATTGATGGAATCAAGGAAAAGGCCAAACAGGATAAGAAGACTATCGTGTTACCGGAAACTACAGATAAAAGGACTTTGCAGGCGGCAAATGCAATCATCAAAGAGGGTATAGCAAATCTTATCCTTGTGGGTGATGAGGAAAAGATCATGGACGGCGCAAGATGGCTTGACCTGGATCTTACGCAGGTTACAGTCATAAATCCGCAGACAACGCCCAAACTTGATGAGTATGTAAATCTGCTTTATGAAACACGCAAGAATAAAGGAATGACACCTGAGAAGGCCAAGGAGATCCTGCTTTCTGATTTCCTTACATTCGGTGTTGTGATGGTCAAAAATAATGATGTCGATGGAATGGTAGCAGGCGCCTGCCACGCTACTGCTGATACGCTGAGACCTGCACTTCAGATACTTCGCACGGCATCAGGTGTAAAACTTGTTTCAGGCTTCTTTATCCTGGATGTGCCGAACTGTGAATATGGTGATCACGGAACTTTCATTTTTGCGGATTCGGGGCTCAATCAGGATCCTACGAGTGAGGAACTGGCGGCAATAGCTAATTCGAGTGCTGAAAGTTTCCAGGAACTTGTGGGTGACAAGCCGGTAGTTGCAATGCTTTCCCACTCCACAAAGGGCAGTGCAAAACATCCGCTGGTAGACAAAGTCGTAAACGCAGTAAAGATCGCTCATGAAGAATATCCCAACCTGCTTGTTGACGGAGAACTCCAGGCCGATGCAGCTATAGTTCCGGAAGTCGCAAAGAGCAAGGCACCTGACAGCCAGGTGGCAGGACACGCGAATGTACTTATTTTCCCGAACCTTGATGCAGGCAACAATGGCTACAAGCTGGTCCAGAGACTGGCAAAGGCAGAAGCTTACGGACCTATGCTCCAGGGAATAGCAAAACCTGTAAATGACCTTTCAAGAGGCTGTTCATGGCGCGATATAGTCGGAGTTGTCGCTCTGACCTGCGTTCAGGCTCAGATAGTACATTGAATTAGTAACAATTTTCCGCAACAACGGATAAAAATCCGTTGACAAAGGAATTGCCTGTCGATATAATGATTTACGTTGTCTGGTCGAAAGACCTGTTCGACCGAAGCTTTCCCGCATTGGGAAGAGCAATTAAACCCGATCATCACTGGGAATAGCTAAGGAGGTGTTTAAAATGTCCATTTGCCCAAAGAATAAATCTTCAAAAGGTCATAGAGATCAAAGAAGAGCCAACTGGAAGATGAATGCTCCGACTCTCGTAAAGTGCTCCAAGTGTGGCGCTCTTATGATGCCTCACAGAGTCTGCAAGAACTGCGGAACATACAATAAGAAGGTTGTTGTAGAAACAAAAGACTGATTTTGTTTTGAAAAATGATCATGGAAACCGGTGTGCTGATGATGCGCATCGGTTTTTTGTTGTGCGTTGATTTTTTACCGCTGTTCGGATATAGTTATACAGTTAAGCGTTTTAAGTATCGAGCAAAGGAGAAACAAATGGGAATGGTAAGTGTAGCTGTCGATGCAATGGGTGGCGACAATGCGCCCGGAGAGATCGTAAAGGGAGCCGTGCAGGCACTTAAGGCAAAAGATGATCTCAAGATAACGCTTGTTGGACGAGAAGAAGCAATAAAGGGAGCCCTGCAGGGATGCGATTATCCCGAAGACAGGCTTTTGATATTGAATGCCACAGAGGTAATAGAAATGGCCGAGCCGCCTGTAAAGGCAATATCGACCAAGAAAGATTCGTCAATAGTAAAAGGATTGAAACTTGTCAAGAGCGGCGAATGTGATGCTTTTGTCACGGCCGGAAGTTCAGGCGCGACACTTGTCGGAGGCCAGGTACTGCTCGGCAGGGTAAAGGGCATTGAAAGACCGCCTTTCGCACCGGTACTTCCTTCATCCAAAGGCCCGGTCCTTCTTATTGACTGCGGCGCAAATGTTGACGCAAGACCATCACAGCTTGTACAGTTCGCACAGATGGGCTCAATATATATGGAGAGCATAGTCGGAGTAAAGAACCCAAGAGTTGCAATGGCAAATATCGGCGCTGAGGAAGAGAAGGGAAATGCTGTTGTCAAAGAGACAATGCCTCTTCTTGAAAAGACGGAAGGAATTAATTTCACAGGTTCTATAGAAGCTCGTGACGTTGTTTTCGGCGAGGCGGATGTAGTTGTATGTGACGCTTTCACCGGCAACATGATCCTCAAAACATACGAGGGAACAGCAGCAATGCTCCTTGGCGAGATCAAGACAGCACTTAAGTCTACACTCCGTTCAAAGATAGGTGCTCTCCTTATAATGCCTGCTCTTAAAAAAACACTTAAAAAGTTCAGTATTTCAACTTATGGCGGGGCACCGATGCTCGGTCTGAACGGACTGGTAGTAAAAACTCACGGAAATGCAAAAGCTGTAGAGGTGGAGCACTCCATTGAACAGTGCATTGAATGGAAAGAAAAGAGAATCAACGATCAGTTCATTGATAAAATGCACCTGGTAGACAGAACAAAGAAAGATACGACAGACACGAAAAAAACGGAGGACTGAAAATCATGGAATTTGACAAACTCAGGGAAATCATAGCAGATGTACTTAATCTTGACCCGAATGAAATCACGCCGGAGAGCCGTTTTGCCGAGGATTTTGGCGCGGATTCGCTTGACCTTTATCAGATAAAACTCGAGATAGAGGATGCATTTGACAAAACTATAGATGACGAAAAAGTAGCTAATGTAAAGACTGTACAGGACGTTCTTAATATCATCAGTTCTGAGCAGAATAAGGCATAAGGCGCAGACATGATACAGCTTTCAGTTGATACATT
The DNA here is from genome assembly GCA_012512995.1 of Clostridiales bacterium. Classification (GTDB taxonomy): domain Bacteria; phylum Bacillota; class Clostridia; order Lachnospirales; family Lachnospiraceae; genus CAG-791. The sequence continues at coordinate 3,352 of JAAZDA010000414.1, forward strand.
GGAAGACAAGATAGGATATAGATTTAAGAACAGGTACCTGCTTGAGTGTGCGCTGACACATACGTCATATGCACATGAGCAGAAGATCCAGAGGCTGCACGATTATGAGCGGCTGGAATTCCTGGGAGATGCTGTCCTTGAACTTGTATCGAGTGCGTTCCTGTTCGAAAAATATCCGGACAAACATGAGGGTGAAATGACAAAGATACGTTCATCTCTCGTGTGTGAGCCGGCACTTGCTTATTGTGCCCGAGATCTGGGGCTTGATTCATATATTAAGCTCGGCAAAGGTGAGGAAATGAGCGGCGGCAGGCAGAAGGATTCCATAGTGTCTGACGTAATGGAAGCTACGATAGGTGCAATGTATCTTGATTCCGAAGGCATAGAAGAGCCGCGGAAATATATAATGAAATTCATTCTGTCAGATCTCGAAGGAAAACTCCTTTTCTATGACAGTAAATCAATTCTTCAGGAAAAAGCACAGAAGGATCTGTCAGACATCAGATATGATCTTATTGAGGAAAGCGGTCCCAGTCATAAGAAGGTCTTCAAGGTGGCAGTGATGATCAACAACGTCAAGATATCTGAAGGCACCGGAGATTCCAAGAAAGAAGCTGAACAAAGGGGCGCATACGCTGCACTGAAACTCATGAAAGAAAGAGAAGAAAAACCCGAAGCATAGGCGGAAAATACGGAATGTATCTTAAGAGCATTGAAATCCACGGTTTCAAATCATTTGCAAACCGTATAAATTTCCAATTTCATAAAGGAATCACAGGAATTGTCGGACCTAATGGTTCAGGCA
>JAAZDA010000415.1 GCA_012512995.1 Clostridiales bacterium
CCCCTTGTGTGTCTCAGGAGCTTTGAAAAGTTCAATGCGGCGACCTTGAATCCGAAGAACTGTTTTGTCTTCAGTTTTCCTCTTACAGGCATCCGGTCTACATGATATTTACTTCGAAGAGTGGACGGTAGTGTTTCAACACCGTTCCGATACCTGCCTGCCAGCTGCATTGCTTTATCATCCTTCCGGTAGATCGCGTCCCATGCCCGTGCTCTTGCGTTTAACGGGACTAGCAATACCGCAGTCCTTTTTCTGAGTGCCGGATTGCATTCGTCCCTGTAAGGACATCCTTCGCATTGCTCCTTAAGGAATGAGACCCGGATGCTGTCACTTTGTCTGATGTATGAGCAGCTCCTAGGCTGGTTCCCGTTTGGACAGGAACTGATGCCGTGACCTTTATCGGTGAGGATAAATCTTGTGAGTATTGGACGCGGCTTGCGCCCGAGGAGCCCGGTGGTAAGGATGCCTATCTTTTTTATGGCAGCCATAAGAGCCAGTTCCTGACTGCTGTAAGCTCCATCTGCAATAACAGCTGTTGTTTCATCTCCGGGTTCTGATGACTCGATGTATTCCTTCAGAAAATCATTATCGCTGCGAGTGTTCACATCATACTGGTACTCTGTGATGACAGAGCCATTTTTGTCGGCTGCTTCTGTAAGGTTGGCTGCATATCCGCGATGCTTCTTCCCTGCTTTCTCACGGTATGTCGCATCGGGATCTGCGGGATTCTGAAGGATAGATGAATCCATGGCATCTTCTTTTATCCTGGGTATGTTCTTTCCATCGCCATCTTTTTTGGTCTGCTCACGGATCGCCCTTTCGAGGAGCTGATAATCATCTGTCCCTGAATAATCTGAAGCACATTTGGGGAGCAGAGCGGATGCATCATCTATGACTTTCTGTATCCTCTCTGACTGCGGCACGCTACTGTCATGGTAGACTACACGGTTACGGTCATCCTGATCGGCATAATGTTCAAGACCGCTCATGAGATCTTTCCTTCCATCCTTGTTTATTCTCTTTACGAGATTGGAGAGACAGGTATAAAGCAATTCCAGTCTTCCCATCCTGCGGATGTTGGATTCGATCATCATGCTGTCCATCCGCTTGATATTAGGTGATATGTCCATGAACTCACGCATTGATTCCGCAAGCGAGCTGAAGCATTCATGTACCAGATCTGTTCCTGTCGTGAGCTCATAGGCGGCGCAGCGCTCGCGGAACCGGCTGAATGTCCTGTCGCTAAGCGGCTGTTCTTCAAAGCTCGTAGTGTGGAGAGCATACTGATAACGGAGATCGAATTCACAGGATTCGAGCATTTCATCATCTGTCTGTCCGGTGAAGTCCTTAAGGATCAGGGCGCCAACAATGACGTTGATGGGAGCGTTCGGTCTCGAATTTCGCTGTTCACTGTATAACGGAGCAAATATCTGTTCATTTATGTGACCGAAAACATGGTCTGAAAAGGCCTGTGCCCATGAATTATTGAGCATCCGCTGCTTGCGTAATGAAAGAAAACCGAGTGAATCAAAAAGTGATAACTGCTGGGAACTGTTAGGAATAAAAGACATGTGATGACCTCGCTGAAGAAATGAAATCTGATATCTTTATTGTACCATAAAAACGCCCGCAAATCCGCATATTTACGCACTTTTTGAGCTTTTTCAGAGCTGGTTTTTCTCTGCTTTGCAGGCGGATCATGTATGAACTATATTCAATTGTCAAAGTACAAACTGAACCGTATCATGGTGTCAATCAGATACTTTTGACACCCACATCATAATATTTGAATGTCATTTGAATGTGACACAACGCGGACAGAGCTGATTATGCTATAAATGGTGGGAAATATGGAACCTGAAAAGAAGATAGACACATTTGTTTTAAAGAAATCTGTTAGTGGGCTTTATATTGAAGAGGTGATCAGGCATGATTCATTTGATATGCATATGAGGCACTTCCATAATAGTCTTGAATTATATATATTACTGGAAGGAGACCGTTTTTATTTTGTTGAGCAGAACACATATCATATCCGCGATAAAATGGCAATCCTAATTGCCAAAAATCAGATTCACAAGACAAGCATAGCGGGGAAGAACCCTTTCCATCGACGGCTTCTTATTCAATATGATGAAAAGCCATTTATTGACATTCTAAGAAATATTGGGTGTGGAAATGCTGATGTGTTCAGAGACAAATACTGCAGTATCACAGAGTTTTGCAACAATAAATGGGATGATTTGTTATCTGTTATTATGAATATTAGAAAAACGGCTAATGAGACTTCGGAATTTTCGGAATCGAAGCTGATTATTCTGGCAACTGAGCTACTTATAGCTGTAATGGATAATGTAAATGAGAGATCAATTGAAAATTGGAAAAGCACAGACA
>JAAZDA010000416.1 GCA_012512995.1 Clostridiales bacterium
ATACAGCCCAGTACCGTGTGTGTATTTCCAGTATCAATTGCAAGTATCAGCTCTTCTGGCATACAACTCCTTTAATTACCGACAAGTTATTTAATTATATTCGCAGCCACGCAAAACTGCAATAAAAGCACCGTTTTCGTATATTAAGAATCTATAAAATGTTGCTGCTTAATGGTGACTCTTATATTCTATGCGTTGTATGATGTAAGAGTTGTAGAGATCGTTACAGCAAGAATATTGGAGGTTACTATGAGCAATTCTCTGAGAATAGCAGTCATCACAGGTGCATCCAGCGGTATTGGCGGAGAATTCGTCCGTCAGATAGACTGTGAGGAACATTATGATGAAATATGGGTGATAGCCCGCAGAAAGGATCGCCTTGAAGCGCTTCAGGAAACAGTACAGACAAGGCTCACGGTAATGCCTCTTGATCTTACAGACAAGGACGCCATAAAACAATACGGCGCTGCGCTGGCCGAGACAAGACCGGTGATTGGTCTTCTTATAAATGCTGCCGGATTTGGAAAGATCGGCAAAACTGAAGATATGTCGCTCGAAGAATGTGACAACATGATAGATCTTAACTGCAGAGCAGCGATCGACATGACACAGGCGTCGCTCCCATACATGGATACAGGAAGCCGCATCATGGAGATCTGCTCAACTGCAGCCTTCCAGCCATTCCAGTATCTCAATATATATGCCGCGACCAAGGCTTTTCTCCTGCGCTACAGCAGAGCACTGCGCTGGGAACTGATCCCCAGAGGAATAATCGTCACGGCCGTCTGCCCTTATTGGGTGAAAGACACTGAATTCATCGGCACCGCTAAGAAGACAAAGGACAGTTCATATATAAAGAGTTTTCCTCTTTCATCCAAAATGAAGAGTGTCGTCGCTATATCTCTCCATGACAGCAGAATGGGCTGCGCGGTTTCAACGCCCAGCCCTGTCAGCACTCTTCATCGCTTCTTTGGAAAAGTTTTCCCTGATTCAGCACTTATGTCTATCTGGGAAGGCCTCCGCAGAGTATAAATACTACTATAGATCTGCCATAATTCCTTTAAGTGCATCCGTCTCGTAATCCTCGATCGTTCCTGCATCGCAGGCGGCCGTCATGGCCGGATCGAGCGGGATGCGCCCGAGCATTGGAATATTCTCCTTTGCAGCTATCTCATCCGCATGGCTCTCGCCAAACACTTTTATCTCACGTCCGCAATCAGGGCATTTCACGTAACTCATGTTCTCAATGAGCCCGAGAATCTGGATCTTCATAGTCTTTGCCATTCCCACTGCCTTGTCGACTATCATACCGACAAGGTCCTGAGGAGTCGTAACAATTACTATCCCGTTTACAGGCAGTGACTGGAAAACAGTCAGCGGAACATCACCTGTTCCCGGAGGCATATCTACGAACATATAATCGACATCTCCCCATGCCACATCCGTCCAGAACTGTTTGAGAGCGCCCGTGATCACAGGGCTTCTCCATATGACAGGCTGATCAGGATCTTCCATAAGAAGATTCATTGACATGACCTTAATGCCCGACTTCGTGACCGCTGGCAGCAGGCTATCCTGCGTCGCGCCAACATCAGCATTCGTGAGCCCGAACATCTTCGGAATGCTCGGGCCTGTTATGTCAGCGTCGAGAATTGCGACTTTGTGCCCGTCCCTGCACGCCATTGAAGCGAGGAGGCCCGTAACAAGAGACTTCCCTACTCCGCCCTTGCCGCTCACCACTGCTATAACTCTCTTTACATTTGAATCCTTGTTCTGCGGTGCAAGGAAGCTCTTCGGATCACGCGAATCGCATTTCTCCGAACACGAATTACAATCATGATCACAATTATCTGAAGTACTCATTAATATAATCTCCTTTGATTTGTCGTCACTATTCTATGATTAATCCCACCGGGCAATGGTCCGACCCGGTAACATCATCATATATAACTGCATCCTTAAGTCTTGGTCTCAGGCGATCCGATGTCACAAAATAATCTATGCGCCACCCGGCGTTTGTTTCTCTCCCATTTGCCCTGTATGACCACCACGAATACCTGCCTGCCGCATCGGGATAAAAATATCGGAACGTGTCAGTGAACCCGCTTCCGAGAAGTTCTGTGAACTTCTCCCTTTCCTGATCCGAGAAACCTGCATGTCCGCGGTTCTCTTTTGGATTTTTCAGATCGATCTCCTCGTGCGCAACGTTGAGATCCCCACAGAATATCACAGGTTTTGACTCATCAAGCCGCCTTATATAGCGCAGAAATTCATCCTCCCAGGCACAGCGGAAATCAATTCTTCGAAGTTCATCCTTTGAGTTCGGAACATATTCCGTGATCAGGTACCAATCCTGATATTCCAGTGTTATTGCACGCCCCTCGTGATTGAATTCCTCAGAGCCGAAACCGTATGTCACATTCAGCGGTTCGTCCTTCGTGAGGATCCCCGTTCCTGAATAGCCCTTCTTCTCTGCATAATTCCAGAATGCTCTATAGCCGTCAGGACAATCCCCGCCCTGACCTTCCTGCATCTTGGTCTCCTGAAGGCAGATCACGTCCGGTTTCTCCCTCTCAAGGAACGATTGGAAATCGCCCTTTCCTGTTATGGCTCTGAACCCGTTTACATTCCACGAAACAAGTTTCATCAGAATAACTCTCCTGTATTACTTTCCCTCGTACTTAATTGCTGAGAAAACAGGGCAGCTCACGACATCTCTCCCCTTAAGCCCGCCGAGTTCTATGAGGTAATCCGCTCCAACGACCTTTCCTCCAAGTTTTTCCACAAGATCGACCATAGCTTTCGTGGTTCCTCCGGTCGCGATAAGGTCATCCACCAGCAGCACCCTGTCGCCCTTCTTAAATGAATCGCTGTGCATCTCGAGTTCCGCGGTTCCGTACTCGAGCTCATACTCTATGGAAACGGTCTCCCTCGGAAGTTTCCCCTTCTTGCGGATCAGGATCAGCGGCTTATGAAGCTTATATGCCATCGCAGCTCCGAAGACAAAGCCTCTGGCTTCCGCACCTGCTATCACGTCAAAATCCAGATCCTTTACAAGATCAGACATGGTATCCACCGCTAGCTCCAACCCGTCAGCGTCCTGAATAACTGTTGTGATATCGCGGAACATGATCCCTTTTTCAGGGAAATCCGGTATGGTACAGACATAATCCTTAAGTTCCTTCATGTAAGCCTCCATAGAAAATCGTGCATCTTCAGCCATTTTAATTTATACTACTAGCATATGGGTCATGGGACACGGCGTCTGGCCACTGCTTAAGCGTACCGCAATATGACCATGAAGCAATCCCCATTTTACTTTATTTGTGTATTTTTGGAAAGGTCGTAACACAATGGAAAACGAAGAAGATAAGAAGATCAACATTGCCCTGCTCATAGATTCTGACAATGTCAGTGCAAAATATATATCCAGCATATTGAGCCTGCTGTCCAAATATGGCAAGATCACTATCCGCCGCATGTACGGTGACTGGTCGCAGGACCGCCTCCGCCCCTGGCTCAGGCAGTCAGCCACATATTCACTTGAACCCATCATGCAGATGAACAACACCCCCGGCAAGAACGCTTCCGACATAGGCCTCATAATAGATGCCATGGACATCCTCTACCGCAATACAGTCGGAGGTTTCTGCCTCTGCTCGAGCGACGGGGATTTTAACAAACTTGCAAAACGACTCAGAGAGGCCGGCAAAATGGTCATCGGCATGGGCGAGAAGAAGACGCCCGAAGCCTTCCGTGCTTCCTGCGAGAGATTCATCTTCCTCGATGATGATGACGATGACACTGTAGCTTCAGGGAAATCCGCCAAAACAAGTGATTCCCCAAGGAAGCGCCGCACATCCCAGAGCTCCGGCACACAGACCTCTGCAAGAGGTCGCAGGACTCCTGCATCAACTGCTGCTCCTTCATCCGTGACTGCTGCATCTACGGCCGCTGTTTCAAATGGATCAGGCGCTCAGTCTCAGTCCGTGGCTGCATCTATGCCTGTCGTGGCAGCTGCCCAGCCCGTATCCGCAGGCAAAACGTCCGTCCTTGCGGATCAGAACGTGGCTTCGCGCGATAATGATACCTTCCGCGGAAATGTGTCATATTCCCTGCTTGACGGCCCTGAAACGCCATCGGCTCAGGCAGAGCCTTCAGATTCAGACAACGATGCAAAGGCTTTCACTCCAAAAGCTGACATTGAGAAGTCGATAATTGATATGATCACCGACAATAGCGCCGACGGAAAAGATACGAGCCTCGGCGAGATCGGCTCCCGTCTCCAGATCGTGTATCCTGATTTTGACGCGCAGAACTATGGATATTCAAAACTGATGAACTTTGTGAAAGACTTCTCTTCTCTGTCAGTGACAAACCGCGACAATCACATATATGTCTCACTTAACGGCTCATCCGACAGCGATATTGAACAGCAGATCCGTGGGA
>JAAZDA010000417.1 GCA_012512995.1 Clostridiales bacterium
ATCGAAGGCTTTTCATCAGCTACAGACATCGGCCACGGGCCGCAGTGCTGCAGAAGTTCTCCGTTCTCATTGTCAGGATGGCGCACTGTCCAGTCGGCAAACATTCCTTTCTGATCTCCGAAAGTCGCTGCCTCAGCAAGTACCTGTGTTATTGCCCCGTGTATATCTGTTTCACATACAACAGGAATTCCTTCCTCATTCAGAAGAGAGTTCGCTGCACACGGCATGATCCCAATTTCACCCTGCAGAGCGTTCCAGCACTGTATTGCGATAGCGCTCGCGCCATACTTATCTGCAAGATTCTTCATTGCGACCTTTAGCGACGCGACATTGGTCAGCAGTGTGTCATCTATTTTGCAGATCATGTTACTGTGGCAATAGTCAACGACAGCTTCAACTTTGTCTTTTTCTTCCTCGCGGACACGTTTCATCTCAGCCGTAAGCTCCGGGATCGGAATTGGAGCCAGCTGAACATTGAATTTCTCCAGCAGTTCTCCCTCATTACACATCGTGCTCCAGAAGTCATATGGCCTCGGCCCTATCTGAAGGATCCTCATGTTCCTGAACTTCTTTACAACATTGCAGACCGCAAGGAAATCATGGATCCCGCGCTCAAACTCGGGATCTCTCAGCCTGCAGTTTGTCATATATGTAAATGAAATTCCGAATCTTCTAAGGACTTTTCCCGTAGCAAAAAGCCCGCATTGAGAATCCCGAAGACGCATCCCGTCAGGCTCCGGGCGCTCATCACGCGGTCCCCAGAGCAGAACAGGCACATTCAGATCCTTTGCGAGCCTTGCACACTCATACTCAGTCCCGAAATTCTCGTGAGGCAGGAACAATCCTGCGACACCTTCCTTTCTGAACTTTTCTGCAATTTTTATTCTATCATTGTCGTCGTACAGAAGTCCTTCTTCGTTGATGTCCTTTATGTCGACATACGAAACGCCCATCTCATCAAGCTTTGTCCTTGTCAGATCCGCATACTTTACCGCGTCCGGCGCACTGAAGATACTTCTCCTTGTCGGTGCAAATCCAATCTTTATCTTTTCCATATCCACTTACCTCCTGATAAGGAAAAGATACCAGTCCTCTAACTTTATTCATATGGATAATTTAGTTGATTTTTCTTTATTTTGCACTTTATTTTGTTTTACCTGTTCAATCCTGCATGAATTCGGCAGTATTATTCAGGCTCTGTCATCACAATGTGATGATCATCACAAAGTGATGATTTGTATAGCCTCTCGCTTTCTCAAAATGCGTATTTACGCAATAGTTGAAACCGCATCAGATCCCTATGTTTCAACTGTTTCCTTAAATCATCGAAGTATTTCAAAAAATCCAGGTGTATAAATCACTGGAAGTTAACCTTCCAGTAGTCTGGCAGGTATTTCTTTGTTCCGGATATCATGTCACAGACAAGCTTCTCTACATCCTTATGGGCGAGATTGTGTCCCTTTACATTTGGGTCATGTTCAAACGCTTCAACTAGGAGATTTCTGTCACCTGTAAGAGCGGCTCTAAGAGTCCTGTCATGATTCTCAACGTGTGGCAGCTCAAGATCATATATTGCACGCGGCAGGCTTCCTGACATGATAGGATGGATCTTGTCTAATTCGAACACAGCATTTGTTTCAACGACAGAATCCGCTGGAAGGTTTGATACCTGTAATGCGC
>JAAZDA010000418.1 GCA_012512995.1 Clostridiales bacterium
GCGTTAGGTGTTTGTACTTCTTCTCGTTCTTGTGCATTGTCTGAGCTCCTTTTCTTCTCAGACTAAACTCCACCAGCAATTTCGTCTCCTACTAACTTCCACCGCAACGTCCACTGTGGAAGTTACTCTGTGAATTTACTAAATTGTAGCATGGAGCCCAATCCATGGAATTCCCTTGAACATCTCGCCCCCACATGTTACAATGTGTCCGACATTAAAAGATACCTATATTGATGAACAGTCATACTGACCCACCAGACGATACAAAAGCTGGAACAGACAGAGGAGGACTATCATGATATCAAGTCACTACAAGCAGCTGCAGCGGTTTGCATTATTTTGTTTCCTTGTTTGTATTTTGTTTTCTGTGAGTTCCTCATTGGCTGAATCACACGAGACTGCCAAGATTACTGCTTTCAAGTTGATTTTGAGTGAAACCGAAATTTCCGTTTCAAAAGGAAAAAGCACATCTGTTTCCGCCTCCGTTGAGGGAGCAAGTGCCAAAGATAAAGTGACTTTTGTATGGAGTACCGAAAACAAAAGCATCGCGACAGTGAAGGCCGGAAAAATCAGAGGTGTGGCAGCGGGGAATACGAATATCATTTGCATCGCGACACTAAGTGACAATACGGTGTTGAGTGCCACGTGCAATGTGACTGTCTATAATCCCGTTAATTCCATCAAAGGACCCGGCAGCCAGATAACTCTTCATGTGAACGAAAAGACCACTCCAGAAATTAAAGTACTGCCAAATGATGCAACAAATAAATCCTATCATTTTGAAAGCTCAGACGAATCAATCGTTTCCGTCAATGGCAGCATATTGCATGGCGTTGCGCCGGGAAAGGCGAAAATTACCGCATTTTCTGATGACGGCAGCAACAAGAAAACTACATTTAATGTATTTGTTCCCACCTTGAAAGCAGATTTTTCAGAGATACACGTGACAGAACTGGATGAGCGTCCGATGAAAGCCATAAAGTACTATGGCAAAGATCCTTACAAGGACTTAACAATATCTCTTTCAAATTTAAGTATTGCAGATTTTGGCATGTATGATTCATATGATCACAATTATGTTTATACGAAATACAATAACCAGCTTGAGTTTGAACTTGCAATATTCAAAGCCGGAACAGCGAAAGTCACAATAAATGACAAAAGCAGTCCGGGCAGTAAACTTACATTCAATGTGATCGTCGAGCATTCAGCCGTATATGACACAGTATCTTTTCCAAAGATTCAGTATAAAGACGTGATGAGATATCCGGACGAATATGAAGGCCAGAACGTCAGCTTTACCGGCCATGTCCTGCAGGTGATGTTCGGAGACACCTATACAGAATACCGAATCAGCAGCAGAGGCCGGTATGATGATGTTGTGTATGTCCGGATGTTGAACGATACGTATAATCAAACAATACTGGAAGATGATAATGTCGTAGTCTATGGAAAATACAAAGGCCGCCATACCTATACAAGCACAATGGGCGCTCAGGTAACCGTATTATTCATCGAAGGGATTTATGCCGAGTTAAGATATTGAGCATATGAACGGCATAAGCTCGGAGTGTTGGTGATTCCTTCCAAGGCGAAATAACCTGTACATTGAATCAGGCCTGCCCTCAACGATGTGCCAAACAGGAAGTTAACAAGGGCAATTCGCCGGCAAAGCTTACCTTCCTGATTTTGTCCGCATCCTGAAACAGGCTGACGAGCCGCTCAATGGCGAGAGCGGCTTTTGTCATTCAGGACCGGCGATGCTTTCAGCGGTTTGTCTGGCAGCGGTACTGTCAAGATTTATGCGCAAATTTCCGGAGGCCATTAGTTTGACTGTCAGCCGGCGGTGCTGTCAAATCAAGTTCGCAACTTTGGACTCCGTTTACCATGTCACGCTGCCTGTTTATCCAGTGATTTGAGCGAATCCTCACTCAGGTATCCTCTGGTCACTGACCATTCTTCCGAGTATTCCATCAGGTACAC
>JAAZDA010000419.1 GCA_012512995.1 Clostridiales bacterium
CTTCCGGATAACAGTAAAGGATCCTGATCCAGCGGCAGCCCGCGATCTTACAGAGTTTTTTCAGCAATTCCGGCAACTTCTTCCCGCCATACAGATCGACCCCGTAAACCGTTGTTTCCTGAGCAACCAGAATAAGTTCCTTCACGCCCTGCATTGCAAGATTATTTGCCTCAATGAGAAGTTCCTCCATCGGGACACTCCTGTAGGATCCTCTGAAACTCGGAATCGCGCAATATGTGCAGCATTTGTTGCAGCCTTCTGCGATCTTGAGGTAAGCGACCTGTCCGCCAGCCGACAAAACACGTTTCTGCCCGCCATGCTCCGGCCTGTCGAGTGGCTCAATGTACAGGAACTCAACATTCTTTTTCAGTACGTCATCTACAGCTACAGTAATCTCATCTATCGCCGATGTACCAATGATCGCATCGACTTCCGGGACTTCTTCCCTGATATCATTCTGATAACGCTGCGCCATGCATCCAGCAACAATAAGAGCTTTCAGACTGCCCTTTTTGCGGCGATCTGCAAGCTCAAGAATTGTCTGGACGCTTTCCATCTGTGCATCCTTAACAAAACAGCAGGTATTGACTACTGCAATATCTGCTGCTTCAATATCATCTGTAAAGGCGTATCCATGTTCAGACAGGGCGCCAGTCATTTTCTCCGAATCAACGAGGTTCTTATCGCAGCCCAGAGATACAAAATAAATACTATTCATTAATCATCATCTGAAGATCTGTCCGCAGAATCATCACGCCCGTTGTCGTCCTGATCTTCATCCTTATCTGCTTCAGCTTCCGCTGTCTCATCATCTGTCGCATCGGCATCTATATTCTCGTTAAGATCGACCTCAGAGACCGCCGTAATTGCACCTTTGGCATAAACAGAAGCAAAATCATCATTGTCGGCATCGTCATTGGGAAGGATCTGGATCTTATCCTGCCAAAGCTCGTCAACCGCTATTGAAAGCGGCTTCTCTTTAGGCTGTGTCTCCACAAGTGGCTCTGCGCCCTGTACTATCTGGCGTGCTCTCTTTGCCGTAGCCATAACAACTGAATAACGGCTGCTGATTACAGGCTCTTCGCCCTCTTCAACGCCCTTGTTTACGACCTTCATAAGTTCAACATAGTTCGGATGCAACATACTCATAATTAAAGGATCTCCTCTTCAAAACATATATGCGACTGAAAACACTATATCTGTAGCGACAACTTCATACATCAAAACAAACTCAAATGCACATTTAACACCTACGCCATTATATGGCAACGTCATGTCCTGCGCAATCATCAAAATATTATACACAACTTAAGCAGATAATGCCAAAATTATTTAATTTCAAATTTTCGCTTCCAAATTTATGATTTATTTTCAGATTTGCCCCCTGATGTCCTGACATATTCCTTTATAAGCTCATCAAACCCCTTCTGCAGACCCTCGATAAGGGGCTTGTTCCTGTAAGGCGCATGTTTTGCCGACTGGATTATTGTGTTGATCTCAGCGGCGCATTCAGCCTGTTTATGGTTCTCGTTGACAATTATGTAATCGTAGTTGTTGATGATATGTGATTCCTGTTCGGCCTTGCGGAGACGCCCATAAACAGCTTCTGGCGTCTCAGTGCCGCGCGACATAAGGCGTTTTGACAATTCTTCTGCATTTGGTGCTGTAATAAATACCAGTATGGCTTCAGAAAATATCCGCTTTATCTGGGCTCCGCCCTGAGATTCGATCTCGAGTATGACGTCTTTGCCCTCTTCTATCTGCTTCTTAACGAACTCTTTGGGTGTTCCGTAATAATGATCGACAAATGCAGCATATTCAAGCAATCCTCCATTAGAGATCTTGTCTTCAAATTGCTCGGTGGTGACGAAGAAGTAGTCTTTTCCATCTACTTCTCCTTTCCTTGGCTGTCTCGTCGTCATTGAGATAGAAAGAGAATAGTTGCCGCCCAGTTTCATGAGTTCCCTGACGACAGTACCCTTACCGGCTCCGGAGAACCCGGATATCACAGATAGACTTCCCTTGGTCATTCAAACCTCCAAAAAATATTATTCTTCCTGAGAATTATATTCATCTTCCGCGGCTCTCCCACGGATAGTCTCCGGCAGGAGCGCCGACAGAACGACCGTGTTGTTCTCCATCACAAGGACAGCCTTTGTTTTGCGCCCCTGTGTTGCATCCACAACACGCCCGCCAGTCTTAGTGTCCTGTATAAGACGCTTTACAGGCGCCGAGTCAGGGCTCACTATAGCCACGATCTTCCCGGCATTCACAATGTTTCCGAATCCGATATGTATAAGATTATTCAATGTTCTGGATCTGCTCCCTTACCTTCTCGATTGTAGTTTTGAGTTCGATGCCCCTGTTAGAGACTTCGAGATCATCCGTTTTAGAAAGGATCGTAATTGATTCTCTGTTCATCTCCTGAGCGAGGAAATCAAGTTTACGACCAACACCTTCATCCATCTGAAGCGGCTTGCCATCAGCAGACTTTTCTTCGAGAATGAGCCGTGTCGCCTGAATATGACTGCGGAGCCTTACGAGTTCTTCGTCAACACAGATCTTGTCAGCATATATCGTCACTTCCTGGAGGATGCGATTCTCATCCATATTGAAAGTTCCAAGGAGCTCCTCGACTTTGGCATGAAGCTTATCCTGATAAGACTTCACTATTTCGGGAGCTTTCTCAGATATGAAATCAACACATTGATCCATACCATCGAGTTTTGACAGGAGGTCTTTCCTGAGGAACTCACCTTCGCGCGTCCTTGTCTCCATGAGCTTCTCTGCCGCCCCGTCTATCGCTGACTGAACAAGACCCCAGAGCTCTGTCTCATCGGCGCTTACATCTTCTGTAGTGAATATCTCAGGGAGACGAGCGAGCGATGACACTCTTATGTCATTGTCCAGGTTAAAATCTTCGCCCATCTTTCTAAGGAAATCCACGTATTCGGCTGCAACTGCTTTATTGTATTTTACAGCAACATCTGTCGAAGACAGATCCTGATAACTGATGTAGATGTCGACTTTGCCGCGCTGCAGGTACTTCTTGAGCTCAGCTCTTATCTGAGCTTCCATAGAATTGAACTGTCTCGGCATCTTCATCGAAACATCAAGATACCTGTTATTTACAGATTTAATCTCTACTGTGACCTTGCGGTCGGCCTGCGCCACCTCGCTTCGGCCAAAGCCTGTCATACTCTTGATCATTTTTCTGTGAATCCTCTCCGTCAGATTTCTTTCATCCAAAGTCCATGCAGATTGCAGAACTCATATGC
>JAAZDA010000420.1 GCA_012512995.1 Clostridiales bacterium
ACCTCACACAGTATACGCTCGCGGTCGACCGCCAGAATGCAAAACTCGAGAAGCTATTTGACCCCCATCACCCGGCAGTGATAAAAGAGATAGGAATGACAATAGAAGCAGGGCACAGACACGGAATCCCTGTTGCAATATGCGGAGAACTCGGTGCGGATCAGTCGCTCACTGAGACATTCCTCAGAATGGGAGTTGACGAATTATCTGTCGGGCCCGAATATGTTTTGCCGTTAAGGGGTCTTATCCGCGGGACGGAACTCGGAGCTAATTAAGCCGATCCTCGTACTGAGGCATCTGCTCAGTCTCCACGGTATCAGTGAATGCGCGGAGCTGTGCAATAAAAGCATCGACTTCTTCATCTGAGTGGAGCTCATTGGTGCCGTCAGATAGCCAGCCGACTATGGAGTGGTTGATCTCCGGCGTGAAGTGGAGAGTATCCATATAGTTATTAAGGTCCGTTGTGATGTCCTCGCGGTCCATGAAATTGTAGACGCGGACATTGTCATATTCGAGCAGGGCTTTCATACACTGAGACTCATCATAGAGAACAGTATTGAGTTCGCCGCAACGGATCGTGTTGTCCCACCAGAGCACTGAATACGGCGGGAAGAAGAAATAGTAATCTGTCTCCGGGTGCGCTGAGACCTCTTTTGTAAGAAGAGCAATGTTGCCTTTGAGATTGTATTCATATGTCTTTTCTTCCAGAGGCGCAACGGTATCGGAGGGACGTTCATAGTGCTCAAGCACGGAATCTTCTGAAAACGTCTTTGTCTGCCACCAGTTGTATGACTGCCCTTCATCGTAGCCGGATGCAGAGCGGGCTATCATGTAAGGAATCTTCTCAAAGAGCACATCTTTATTGAACAGGTATTCAATGTCGTTGAACGGGTTATTATCATAGAGATACATCGGGCAGCCGGTATCCTCGAAGGTAGTCGTGGCCTCTGACGAGAGC
Organism: Clostridiales bacterium; assembly: GCA_012512995.1. Lineage (GTDB taxonomy): Bacteria > Bacillota > Clostridia > Lachnospirales > Lachnospiraceae > CAG-791. Next base: position 959 of record JAAZDA010000420.1, read on the forward strand.
GCCGCGGGGTCGATGTTGTAATAGACATTCTTAAGCTCGTGATCCTCATGAGCGACATCAAGGAGCCAGCACAGATCAGCAGTGCCGCCGTAAGAACGGACGGCCTTGATTGTTTTGCCGCCAAATGTCTCGTCAAACCAGGCATTATTGTTGTTCTCAGTGACGGATGAACCGACGATGAGGCTGTCATAGTTGAAATTCCTGAGTGAGCCCACGCACTGATATTCTTTGTCTGTCAGGACCGCCTTCAGGCCAAACCACGGTTCGTGGTAGTGGAAGAACGGGTCGATGCAGATGACGATCAGAGCAATTGCTGCGAGAAGGACGATTACGCCGATCACGAATCTGCGTATGAAGTTGTGCGGTTTTGAGTTGCTGAGCTGACTTTTATTCTTCATTTTGTACAAGTCCCGATTTCGTATGATTGTTGCGATTATTGCGATCCCGATCAAAATCAGAAATTAAAATAGAGGAAAGTGCTGACGCCGGAGAGCGAGATCACGCACCAGACGAACAGTACCACGGTAAATATGACGGTCCGCGCGGAGAAAGTCGTCTCTTTTACCAGGGCGACCGAGTTCTTACGGGTGAAAACGATCCACGACGAAATCGCGAGGATCGCCAGCCAGAGTATAAGCGCAGCGGGCTGGACAAGCGAAGGAAAACGGCTCGATAAAAACTTGTTAACGACGTAAAGCTCAGTCGGCGCAAGGTTCTGTGCTGTAAGGAAAACATATCCGGGCCAGCGGAAACGAAAGAGCGTACGGAACATCTCAATAGCGTAAGTCATGCTTTCGGAGCGGAAGAAGATGAGCGAGAGCATGAAGAAGAACATCGTGAGGATCTGCCCGAGCCACCTCGGAATCACAAGGAATGGCGCCTTTTTAAGGAAATAGTGGTGCTTGTGCGGCGGGGATGCCGGATCTGCATTTAAGGGAGTTTGACCTGCTGCATTGCGGCCGGCTTCCGCTGGTACCATGATTCCAAGATCGTCCCATATCATGAGTATTCCGTGAATGACGCCCCAGGCGATAAAGGTCCAGGCGGCACCGTGCCAGAGGCCACTCAGTGCAAATACGATCAGAATATTCAGTATCGTGCGGGCTGTTCCCTTTCTGCTTCCGCCGAGCGGGAAGTATACATATCTTGTGAAAAAGCGCTGCAGCGTTATGTGCCAGCGCTGCCAGAATTCGCGGATGTTAGCCGATTGGTACGGGGAATTGAAGTTGATGGGGAGCTCAATATTGAACATTTTGCCGATGCCCATTGCCATGTCGCAGTAGCCGCTGAAATCAAAATACAGCTCGAGCGTATACGAGAGGAGAACGAGCCAGGTCGTGACTGTGTCCATATAGTAGGTCATCGAGAATCCGTAATTGGCCGGAATAGCCAGAATATCCGCGAGCAGAACCTTCTTCGCAAGTCCTGTCACAAAGAGCTGAATGCCACGCGCAAAGGAATCTGAGTTGAGTCTCCGACGCGAAATATCTGCGAACTGTGGCATCATCTCATCATAAAGGACAATGGGGCCGGCAATCAGCTGGGGGAAAAAGGTCACAAAAGTCACATAATCAAGGAACGGGTAATGCCTGGCCTCGCCGCGGCAGCGGTCAATCAGAAACGACAGCTGCTGGAAGGTGAAGAAGCTGATGCCGAGCGGCAGCAGGATGTGCCGAAGCGTGAAGTCTGCGTGGAACAGGGCGTTGATGTTCTCAATAAAGAAGTCATAGTATTTAAAATAGAAGAAGAGAGCAAGATTTGCTGAGATGCCGAGCACAAGAAAAACGCGCCGGACAGCATGGGATGGCACAGAATCTGCCCGTGCCGTGTCGCACGCCGCCTTCTTTTCTAAGAGGGAGAGCAGTGCGCTGATCCCGTAGTTCATTGCAATTGAAAACAGTATGATGAGTAGATATTTCTTATTGAAATAAGCATAGAACCAGAGCGACATTAAGGAAATGAAAGCACAGGCCGTCCTGTAGAACCGGAAGTGATTCAGAGTATACCAGCCAAGAAGGGCAAGAGGCAGGAACAGAAATATGAAAATGTATGAATTAAAAAGCATGCTCTGCCGCGCCTCCGGGTGATACATAAACAACATTTCAGACAGCACACATTTTACACTATTACTGGAATCATGGCCAGGTAAATAGTACAATATGAAACAAGGGTCGAGAATCAAATCTGCGTTCATACTTGTATGAAAAGCAGATTTGATTTGAGACCCGGACAATCATGAGGAAGTAGCGATTTACGAAGTAAATCAGCGGATTCCGAATGATTGCAGGAGCGCGCAGCGCTCCGCTACATATAAGCGCATATGAAAGGGTTTATGCAGACACCTATCGAATTTGGAAAAAGTTTTCTAAACGCATATTATCGCAATCAGGACGCGACACAGGCACTGGCCTTCCTCGCAGAGGACGTCATCTGGGTAACACCGGACGAGGTCTTTCATCTGCGCGAACAATCGCAGATATATGATTTCCTGAAGAAGACGATAGAGGAGCGGAAGGAACCGTATTATGTAGATGTAGCTGATATCTGCGCCGACAATGTGAGTGAAGAGATCCGCTCTGTGACATATTCAGGCGGGCTCGTTCCAAAAGATCCGGCGAAAGCCGTGAGGATAAGATTTACGCTCGTGATCCGCTCGACGAAAGACGGATTTGAGATCACAAGTCTGCATGTTTCACGCAAATACAGCAGATCAGACACGACCCTTTTCCATGAATTCATAAACAGGATCCCCGGAGAAGTCATGATAATCCTGGGACTCGGACAGCAGGGAGTAAGGCAGGTATACAGGAACTCAAGGCTTCAGTCAAAACTCGGATACACCGATAAAGAATGGTCGGATCAGACTAAGAAGAACCCTTTCTTCATGCTCACAGATGCGGACAGAAAGCAGATACAGGCTTCGTTTTCCGATCCTGCAGTGGATAAAGAAACAAGATTTCCTGTCACTGCGAGAGCAAAGGATGGAAAGAAATACCGCCTCATGCTCACGGGAAAATATGCATATGATGAAGATGACGGCAAGGTAAGTTATCTTGTTTTGCAGGATATTACAGATCTTGCCAGGGAGAGAGCGGAGCTGAGCGACAGGGTCAAAATGCTCTCGGCAATGGCGGATCATCTTCCGTGCGAGGCAGTGATCGTCAGATTCAAAGTGCCGACGATCACAGAACCGAAGCCTCCTTATTCATGCAGACTGATCTTCATGAGCCGCGGTATACCGGCACTTTTCGGCAGCAGCACAGAGGAAGTCAGCAAAGGAATCACAGAGGATATGTTCTACGGCGCGGAGCTGCCGGGAGCTACTAAGGATTACCTGCTAAGAACGTATGTATATGAGGGATTGAAGACGCAGGAAGTCATGGAGAAGACCGTGACGTTCCATCGCGGTGATGATAAAGGTGATTTAAAGGTAAGGCTATCCATGACGGGATATCCGGATCTCAGAGCCGGGATACCGGGCGGCAGCAGGCCGGCGACATTTATCATATGCATTAACTACACTGACGTAACCGATTTTGAGAGCAGAAAGGCCGGGATAGAAGAGAATGCCGCAAAACGCGTAAATGAGGCGCAGGAGCAGGCAAAGATCGCTGCCGGAAAAGCCGCAGAGGCTGAGAGATCGGCGGCAGAAACTGCACAGAAGGCAGAAGAATCGCTGAAGGCAAAACTTTCTGAGGCGGCTGACAGGAATGACGAGAAGATCGCCGCACTGAATCAGAAGAATGCGGGGATCATAGATGATAAGGATGCACATATAAGGGCGCTCACCGACAAAATCAGTAAGCTGACAGATGAAAAAGTGTCGATGACAGATGCAATAGTGAAAGCGAAAGACGAGGCGGAAGAAGCGAGACAGGCCAGCAGCGCGTTCCTCGGTAGAATGCATGGCAACATGAGAAAGCCGTCATCTGCCATTCTGTATGCGCTCAAGGAGCTGGAGAATACCGGTGATGAAGATACAGCGCAGCTTCTTACCGAGAAGATCAAAGAGGCAGCTTACAGTATGCAGAATCAGGTTGACAACCTGATGGAAATGTCGACAGTCAGATCGGAGGAATTCAAAACATCTTCTGCAGAATTTGTTTTCAATGATCTTGTGAATGAGATTTCAGGGCGGCTGGCACAGGCATGTGCGGAGAAGAAGATAGATTACAGGCTTGATACGGATAATTCGAAGGTGCCTGAGATCATGACAGGTGATCAGGTGTCGCTCAGGAAGACTCTGGAGAGCATAGCTGATAATGCGGCTGAATATACGGCGCAGGGCGGACAGATAAGGTTCGAGGTGGAGAGCGCACAGCCTGAAAGAGGCTTTATACCGATAAAGTTTTCCATCACGGACACAGGTCCCGGTATAGATGATGAACTTATGAAACACATGTATGAGCCTTTTGTCAGATCGACCGATAACGCAGAGCCCGGCTTCGGTCTCGGCCTTGCCATAGCGGACAGACTGGTAAGAGCTGTGGGCGGCAGTATAGGGGCCAGCAGCACACCGGGCGTTGGAACATGTTTTACCGTGAGCGTTTCATTGAAACCTGCCGTAGAGCAGAGCGGACGCACAAAGTCAGTGCGGAACATGTCTGATAAAGGACGCGCCGTATATGCAGGTCAGAACAAGGGCTTTGCCGGCAAACGCGTGCTTCTTGCGGAGGATGATCCGCTGAATATGGAAGTTATAAAACGCCTGCTTGAGAACAAGGGCATGATAGTAGAGCGGGCAGGCGGCGGAAGAACTGCGACGGCTGTTTTTAGAGAGAAAAGTGCAGATTATTATGATGTGATACTCGCGGATTATCATATGCCGCAGGTCGACGGGCTGGAACTGGCGAGGCAGGTGCGCGGAATCGAGAAGGATAAGCATGTTTTGCGACCTGTTCCGATAATAGCGCTGACTGAGAATGCTTTTGAAGAGGATATGGCAGGCTCATTCACAGGACTTATCAGCAGTGGTGTTTCCAAACCTGTAGATCAGGTCAGACTATATGATGCGCTCAGGTGGGCTTTTTCCCAGTCACATAAATAACGCCAGATTTGGAGGATACAGATGTCTGAAGACAAAACAAATGAGAACGATAAGGGTAAGAAGAACAATGTGGGAGCTGTGATCGGAGGAGTATTAGGTTTTTCCGGACTGGCGGCGGCAGGAGCAGCAGCCGGGTCTGCAGCTTTTTTCTATGATTTTTCGCTGACACCCAAGAAACATGACGTCAGGAATGACAGAAATCCTTCTGAAAAGGACTATGTGGCAGGACGCAGGTGGATGCACGAACATCCGCTCCGCCGGGATCTATATATTACTTCGGGTGACGGGCTTTTGCTTCACGCAAATTATATTCCGTCAGCTGATAAAAACTGCCACAGATATGCAATCTGCGTTCATGGCTATGCGGACACATCTGAGAGCATGGGGCTGTATGCAAGACACTATTATGATGTGTATGGTATGAATGTCCTTCTTCCTGATCTTCGCGGCCACGGCGGAAGCGAAGGCGATTATGTGGGGATGGGACTTCATGACAGCAAAGATATTGCGAGATGGATTACGAGGATTACGCAGATGGATCCGGAAGCGGTCATTATACTCCACGGGATTTCCATGGGTGCGGCGACAGTGCTCATGACAACAGGCAGGGAACTGCCGGATTGCGTCAAGGCTGCTGTGTCGGATGCTTCATATACTTCAGCATATGAGGAATTCAAATTTGTCTATGGCACTCTGCCGAACACGATAATCCCGGCGGATGTCATGATGGAAATGGTGCGCGCGATCACAAGGGTCAGGGCGCATTATGATCTGAGAAAAGCAGCTCCGGTTGATGCGGTAAAGACCAGTAAAACACCGACTCTGTTCATCCACGGTGATGCTGATGACTTTGTGCCGTCCAACATGATGCCGCAGATTTACGAAGCAGCGGCGTGCAGGAAGGAATTTGCCTGGTTCTCCGGGGCAAAACATGTTCAGTCCGTGGTCAGAGAACCGGAGGGCTACTGGAATACAGTGGATCATTTCCTTGATCGTATCAGCCCTGATATTCTGCATGACAGTCAGAAAACTGATCAGTAACATGATATCAGCATATCATATACAGATTACACAAAGATTCCGATAGCGCATGCGCTACCGGAATCTTTTTTCAGCGGAGAAGTGTGACAGTGCTTCCGTTTACTTCAACGGAATGGATATTCCTGTTGAGGTAGACATTGAATCTTGTTACTCCGGTCGCACGTATTGTTGCATTGAGATTTGGATTGATCTGCATGAGTTCTTCTTTGATGAGACCAAGGTCCAGTTCTTTCGTGTTGTGCTTCTTGAAT
>JAAZDA010000421.1 GCA_012512995.1 Clostridiales bacterium
CTTCACACACGAATACCTCGGTTTGGCAGCAGCCCTCCGGGAGACCACTGCGCTGTAATTGCTTTAATAAGCATGTGTGCTCCTCGCACAACTTCCCCTATGGTACAGTGGTTTCCCGGAAGGCTGCTGTTGTTTGAAATTTGCTATTGCATTTTGTACTGATAACAGGTAGAATAGCTGTAGAAAAGTAAATATCAGCACAGCCGGAGAAATCCGGTGCCGCAAAGCTAGAGGGCCTTAAATGGCAGCCAGTTGCAGATGATTATTGAAGCAGACTGTGCATACGGCAGTTTGCTTTTCTTGTTATATAGGAGTTATATAGGAGAAAACTATTATATAGCACATAACATTTACAACAGCGTCAGACATTATCAACAACGTATAACAATGACAACAGCATACGACATACACCATGTGGATGTCGTAACTCACTTGAAAAATAAATATCAGCACAACCGGAGGAATCCGGCGTCGCAAAGCTATAGGGCCTTTAAAGGCAGCCAGTTGCAGATTACTTTTGAAGCAAACTGTGCACCGGGCGGTTTGCTTATTTTATTTAAGAAGAAACTTCCAGATGACACAGGACATGCCTCGATCGACCCATAGCTATATACAGGAGGCATGTTATGAAGAACGTATATACAATGGGTCAGGCACAGGAAGTTAATACAGAGAGCAATCAGAAATCAGTAAGATTTCTCTTTGCAGCTCTTATGCTCATTGTTTCTTTCATAATTCTCCCTTCAGTTGCATCAGCTCACACTCTTGCAAACAGCAGTTACAGAGATGTCAGTGGAACAACACTTAAGCTTTCTCCTGCAACAGATACAGCTACAGAATCAGAAGCGATCGCACCTTATACACAGCTTCCTTCAAATGTTCAGAGCAAACTTGCATCAGAGAATTTCGCAATCTACATTCAGTCATCTTCAGAGAACGGCGGACTTCTGATGGGCGGCACAGCAGCAGGACAGTGCCTCGGAAACAGCTACCTCGTCTATACACAGGGCGCATCAAAATGGACAGAGAAGAGCAACAACGGTTACATCGATGTTCTCAGTGATTACAACGATAACGGCGAAGTAATGTTCCACGAAGTCGGACATTTCATTGATTACGAATCTTACGGTGGATATGGCAAAACATACAGCTACTACAACGCATCGAGTTCAGCTGAGTGGCAGAACCTGTATTCAAGATATCAGGGAGTTCTTGCAGGATATTCAGCACAGTCTTCCGCAAACCTTTACAACACAGCAGAAGCTTTTGCAGAATCATATGCGATCTACATGTGCTCACCGAGCTGGATGGCTCAGAATTGCCCTGAAATCGCGACCTACATCCAGTCAGTAGTAAGCACAATGTAATTAAGAAAGGTTATACAACGAGCTCTGCAAAGAGCTTTAGTTCCCCTCTCGAGGCCCGGCGAAAGCCGGGCCTTTTATCGTCTGAGCAGGTGAGCTTACAGCTATGTGCACAAACTGGTCGGAAATGTCAGGAACGCAGCCGAAAATACTCGAAATCAGTGCTTTTGAAGTGGACATTAAATGCAGTAAAAGCTATCATGAATCTACATGACTCTGTACCACAAGAGCATATCAGGTCAGTGAAGGTCATGCGGGTGGCACGGCTCATGCGTACGCAGATCAGGGAAAAGTAAATCAAAGGAAAACAATCAAATGTCCAGGCTTATTACCAGAAAATCCAGAAGTGGTTTTTATCATGATCTCTTTGTTCTTGTACTTCCAATAGTCATTCAGAACCTTATTTCTTCATGTGTCAGCCTTGCCGATGTCGTAATGCTCGGACAGGTCAATCAGACTGCACTTTCAGCGTCATCACTTGCGGGGCAGGTACAGTTCCTGCTGAACATACTATATTTTGGCTTGAATTCTGCGCTCGTGATCCTGGCTTCACAGTACTGGGGCAAGGGCGACCGCAAAACTATTTCAAAGATCCTTGGTATAGGCCTCGTTATCTCCATGATCGCATCGACACTTGCTGCTGTTCTTGCAATGGCGTGCCCGGAAGCTGTCATGCACATATGGACAAATGATCCGGAGCTCATAAAATCAGGCGCTGAATACCTGCGCTTTGTGTCGATCTCTTATCTGTGTATGGGCATTTCACAGATGTATCTGTCAATAATGAAGAGCTGCGAACGTGTAAAGCTTTCGACGGCGGTTTCCACAGTGGCACTGGTCTCAAATGTGATACTCAACGCGATCCTGATATTTGGCCTCTTCGGAGCGCCGAAAATGGGGCTGGCAGGTGCAGCTATAGCTACTTCGATTGCCAGAGCGATAGAACTTGCGATCTGCATAATTCATTTTCTACATCAGACTCTCATTCCAAAGAGCATCAGAAATATGTTCACAATACCGGGAACACTGCTCTCTGACTTTGCACATTATTCTCTTCCAGCGCTCGTAAACGATGCAATGTGGGGACTCGCCTTTAATATGAATTCTATTATTATGGGCCATCTGGGCTCCGACATAGTCGCCGCAAATTCTGTCGTCACGACTGTCAGGGATCTGTGTACAACACTTGGATTCAGCATTTCTGCGGCGTCCTCGATACTTGTTGGCAAGGAACTTGGCGAGAACAAAATGGTCGAGGCAAGGAAGGACTCATCGTCAATTATGTTCGTGGCATTCTTGTCGAGTGTAGCAGCAGGACTGGTAATATTTGTTTTGACACCTGTAATACCTGGACTGGTGGCAATATCGGATACAGCGGCTGGTTATCTTAAAGTGATGTTGTATATCAATGTTTTCTATCAGGGCGGACAGATAATCAACACTGTAATGATAGCATCACTTTTCAGGGCAGGAGGACAATCGAAATACGGGATGATACTCGACGTGATCTGCATGTGGTGCTGGGCTGTGCCGGCGGGACTTATAAGTGCTTTTGTGCTGAAGTTGCCACCTCTTGCAGTATATCTTATAATGTGCACAGATGAATTCGTAAAGCTGCCGTTCGCATTGCACCATTACAAGAGCGGGACCTGGCTTAAGAATCTGACAAGAAGTTATTAGCTTTAAGTAAAGTGATTTTTGCATCAAATTGTCTTTGCCCCGTCCATTTTTGAAAGTGTGTCGTATATATATGTGAAAACAAAGTGACGCATTCATAAATATAGCGAGGATGCTTCGGAAATGCGGGGATTAATATATGGATCTGGAAAATAGAATCATAAAAACATTTGATTATCAGCGGTTTTCGCCGAATAAACACCTGGCAGGACTGATAGCGGAGACAAACCAAAGATACGGTCTGTCAGGCGCGGATCTTGAGATAAATGATGATGACATGCTGGAGGTTTCAGCCGCGGGAGATCAGAATTTACTTAAGTTCAAGCTGAAAAAAGGAAAAACTGAATGAGTCCTGTTCAGTATATAAATGCATAATTTCAGATTTGGGGCTGTGTCCTTACTGCAATAGTAATGACTTGTTGTGCAGTAGGGGGAAATCGCCACAGCCGTGAATACGAAATATACAAACGGATGCTTATATACAATATGGGTGCAATGCTTTTCGATGTATTCGCCCTGTTGTTCCGTGGACACTTGGGTATTCTGCCATCAGTCGGGGTCAGAATATCCAATTTTGTTGCTTTTTCGTGCAATTATCTTATTCTTGCAGCATTTCTGAAATATCTCACAAATTTTATCGTTACAAAACAACGCATTCATGATCCGTCAGCTAATGAACATAAGGTCGCCAGACTTCCGCTTACGCTCGCAAGGATGGTGATCGAGTTTGCACTCGCAATACTTGTCATCAATCTTTTCTACCCGATCATTTATTTTATAGACAGTAATAACATATATCACCGTGAACCGTATTTCTGGCTTTCACTTGTTCCCGGAGCGACAGGGATCATAGTTGCGTCCCTTATGCTCATGTTATACAGAAAGTGTTTTGAAAGACAGGAGCTGATAGCTTTCTGGACATATATTATATTTCCCCTTGTAGCACTGATCTTTCAGAACTTTATCTATGGAATTTCACTTCATAATCTGGCCAGTACAACATCGCTTGTCCTCGTGTTTGTGTTTGTGCAGGCGCAGCAGGGACGACGGCTTGCTGTGCAGGAAAAGGAGCTGACGCAGAGCAGAATATCAATAATGCTGAGTCAGATACAACCACATTTCCTGTACAATTCGCTGAATACGATAAGGTATCTTTGTGTTAAGGATCCTGAAGAGGCACAGCGTGCCATAGATAATTTTTCGTCATATCTGCGTTGTAACCTTGATTCGTTAAAACGCACCACACCTGTACCTTTTGACACGGAACTCGAGCATGTCAGGAATTACCTTGCACTGGAAAAGATGCGTTTCGATGATGAACTCACCATAGTGTACGACATAAGAACGACTGCGTTCATGATACCGGCACTCACAGTGCAGCCACTTGTTGAAAACGCTGTGAAGTACGGGGTCGGCAAAAAAGCAGGGGGCGGGACCGTGGTAATAGCTACTGCGGAGAAAAAGCATGATGCTGCGCTGAGCCGCGACCAATTATCTTATCATGCCAGCCAGTCACAGAGTGAGACCAGAAGCGCTTATGTAATAACAGTGACTGATGATGGCAATGGCTATGATCCTGAAGTGAGACAGGAAGATGGGAGAACGCATATAGGAATTGACAATGTCAGAGCAAGGCTTAAAGCGATGTGCAATGCAGATCTTACTATTGTGAGCGTGCCTGGCAAGGGTACTGTGGCTACAATTACTGTGCCTGCACAAAAATAATGCCAGAACTTCTGATTTTCTCAGGGATTTGTTGGAGTTTTGTTGGAGTCGATGTACTAGTATAGCAACGTAGACCAACAAACGAGAGGGCTTGCCATGAGTGATCAGATCAATATGTCAAAGGATACGCTGTATTCTGAATTTTATCCCAAAGTGCTTGGTTATATGCGCAGCAGGATAACGGATTATCATGATGCTGAGGATCTTGCTGAAGATGTGTTCGTTAAGATCTATAACAACTGGGATAGATTTGACGGAAAACTTGCATCTGTGTCCACCTGGATATATACGATAGCGAGGAATACTCTTACGGATCATTTCAGAACGCGCAAAACATATGCTGACATTGAATCCATAGTGGAACCCGTTTCTGGTGATGATGGACCTGATGATGTTACGGTCGACAATGAGACGGCAGAAGAACTGGCCTCAGCTCTGGAAAAACTTGAGTATGATTCGAGTGGACAATTACTCACTGATAAGACCGAAACTACAAAAGTTAAAGTTGAATATCATAATGGTACGGATTATCTTGTTTTAAAACCGTAGCGTATTTGTAATGCTGTAGAAGTACAGTTTTTTATAGCGGTCCAAGCGGACGAACATGTCAGCCCGGACCACTTTTTCTCATTTTGTCTCTATCAGTTTCTCGTTGTAGTAGTCTGACCGGAGTCCCAGCTGGTAGTCGAACTGATCCTGGCCGAGTTGTTCGGTCAATGTCTGCGTGTCTGAGTAGGCGTCTGTACCGAGCCCCAGGCGGTCACCGTCTATAGTACAGCCCATGGCTGAAAGAGTCGTCGGGAACAGATCCAGCGTGCAGAACGAACACTCGTTCTCCGGCTCTTCTTTGGAAGAATTAAGTATACTTACATAAGTTTTTCTCTGATAGCCTGTCGGCATATCGCTGTAATATGAAGAATCCATATATAGATGATCACCTGACAATACAATTACTGTGTCGTCATACCAGTCCTGTGTCTTGCACCAGTCAATAAATTCTGATACTCGTTTGGACGAGCAGCGGATGACGTTTGAGTACTGATCTGGCAGGTCTGTTACGCAGTCAGGGCAGACATAACCGTTAGAGAAATGGGTGTCTGTCGTAAGGAGCGTGAGATTGAACGGCTTGCCGGCATCGGCGTCATCAGAACTTGCCTGTTTGGCTGCCTCATCAGCGAGATATGTGACTTCATCTTTTGCGAACTCAAAGAGTTTTGCATCCTCGTAGCCCCACCACACATAGTAATCATCAGGAATAAGACCCTGATCCTGCGCCCGGTAATAATCGTCAATGTCATAATCGCCATGATCTTTGAAATATGTTTTGCGGTTCGCGAATTCAGCGTCTGAGCCGATATAGAGCACATTATGATAATTGTTAGCCTCGAGGACATCACCGAGTGATGTGACTCCGGGCATCGCGACGAGATTCTCGGCATCGGTCTTGTTGCCACCTGTCGGTATATTGAGAGGAATACCTGCTGTCTGAGCTATCATGCCGGCTATTGTCCATGACGTTGAACCGAGCATGAGACCCCCGTTAAGCTTGCCAGTATCGCCACTGCCGTTCCCGTTGAAGCAGTCCCCCTCGTTAAGCGCTATGTCAGAGAGCTCGGGCTCAGCGTTAAAACTCTTGCCACCGCCGACATCTGTAGATGCGGTCGAAATTTCATATGATTCAAGATATATATATATCAGATTCTTTTTCTTCTCCGGGAAGGTGATATTTGTTGTGGATGCATCAGCGTAATAGTCCTCATATATAGTTGAAGTCTGGTATCTTTGCACATTGTAGTCAAATATATTGTAGTTCGCGAAGAAAGCGGCAAGAGAGCAGAAGATCAGCACGTTACTTATTACTTTGAGAGCAAACTCTGAAAGGAAGAGACCGGTGCGCCGTTTTCTTGTGGTGATGAAACGGGAATGACCGCTGCGAACGCGTGCCGTCGCGACAACAATGGGGACAGATATCGCAAGAGCGATCGCACAGAACAATAATAATTTGATGAACAGCGGCGCAAAACTTGCCCAGTCAGTACCTGTGTTGTCAGCGTGAAGGTGATAGTTGAGCTGCGCAAATTCAACATCCTTGAAGCCTGCGTAAAGGTAATTCCACAAGAGGACTACCAGCACGGCGATAAGAGGTACTGCTATTGTGCCGATCTGACCTATGAGAAATGAGAAACTGAAGGAAGATTTCTTCCTGGCTGGCGCAGCATCATTCGCACCAACAACGGCTTCACCCGGCACAGCTGTCTCACTTTTTCCTTTCGCGATCACGATCAGTTTGCGTATATTGAGCCATATCAGTACGAGAAGCGCTGCGGCTATAGAGAAGACATATCTCCGGAACAGGTCGTGTGTCTTATATACGGCGTTCACGTGGCTGAGCAGTGAATTAGTATATACAGGCATCTTCAGCATACGAAAATACTGCGTGTTGCGGTTCATGGTCGCCTTGGCATCTGAACTGTATTCAACACTGTCGATGAGCTTATTGCCTGCAGTGTCATAAACGAAAATGTCGAGACCATCATTAGCGTGGTCACCGCTGTAATCAATGTCATCAAATCTGATGACGGCATCACCTGAACCTGTGCCTGCACTCACCACATAAAGATCATGCCCTGATACAGGGTTATCTACTGATATCATCTGAGCCGCGCCGGTGGCCTGAGTAGTACTGTTGTCAACAGTGGCGTCATTAGCGATCTTGTTGACATCTTCTCCATTTATTTCGACAAGTACTTCACCGTTCTGCCAGACTCCTATCCAGCCGCTCCCGTCTGTCACATCCGCCGGTGTAGTAGAAAAGCCCATACTGCTCATTATTGTTTTCATTTCATCGGACATGGTCTCGGATCCGGCGTTGCTGAGAGAGAAGACGACAAGATAGCCCTGCTGCTGATAGTAATTGAGCATATCTGGAACTGTTTTGCCGACAAAATATGAATTGTCCGGAAAGGAAATACGCATGCTGTCAGATTGCTCTGTGTCTATGCGCTCAATGGAGCGACCACTCGCCTGGACATCAAAATAAGCATTCGAGGTGTCGGCACTTGGGACAAGTTCGGTGATTGAGGACAGGTCATGAGGAATAGTAATTATAGTCTGAGGGTAGCTGACAGGATTGGATGTGGATTTCTTCTTGCTGCCGTTCGAGAGTTTGTACTGAGCTGAGTAGACCTGTGCTTTTGAAGTGGTCCCATACCAGTCAGTAACAGTCTCATCTGTAATGCCAATTCTGAGAGAGTGGACTTCCGGAGCCCAGGCACAGGCAAGAGAGAAAATTATAAGCACAGCGAATATCGTATTTATGCAAAAATTCACACCGTGCTTTCCTTTCTTTATGGGAACAGTTTTTGCAGGCACTGCCCTAGATACTTCATCGGCTTTTTTCTTATTCTTTTTTAAACTACGCATATTCAATTTATTTCTGACCTCAGAACTTTCTGTTATTGTTTTTCTGTGCGGATGCTGATCATGTAGAAAGGAACCGCTGCGAGCTGCATTATCACGGAGACGACCACCAGAAGAACAGGGTTAACGTCGTAGAGTGCGCCGAGCGCCCAGCTCCCGAGGAACCATGCTACACCAAAGCCTGTCTCGAAGATACCGAATCCTGTGCTCCTCATGCTCTTTGGGACGATGCCGCTGACTGCCGCTTTCATGATGCTCTCCTGAGCGCCCATACCAATGCCCCAGAGGATAATGCCGATGACTATCATGGCGGGTGATGATGAAAGGAAGATGCAGCATGAGAACAGAGCACTGCAAAGTGTCGAGATTATCAGGGCTTTGAGACCGATCTTATCAAAGAGCCAGCCGAAGAAAAGTGCGGCAAATGCATCGACGGCCATTGCGCCGGCATAGAGAAGACTGAGTGTGGAATCTGGGAAAATCTTAAGATTTGCCACATGCAGCGTGATTATTGTGAAATCTACGAAGCCGAACGCGAAGAGGCAAATGGCGATCATATAGAAAACAAATGACTTTTTGAATACGAACTTCTCTTCTTTATCTGGAGTCTTGTCAAATTCTTCGGGGTGAGGATACTTATGCCGGGAAACAAGTACAAGGATAACTGTGATCGCTGCCGGTATCCCGAGGATCGCAAAACATAGACGATACGTGGAGATAAGGCTGCTCGTCCCTTTTACGAGTGAAATGATAAAGAGCATGACGGGGCCAAGAAATGCCCCGAGCTGATCAAGAAATTCCTGGTAGGCAAAACCTTTGCCCTGCCCCACTTCACTTGCGGCAAAACTCACCAGAGTATTCTTAGCGGGTTTCTTTATGGCTTTACCGACCCGCTCCATAATGACGAGCATACAGGCTATTATGTAGCCATGTTCAGGAATAAGAGCCAGGAGCGGAATGGCTGCTACCTGCACAGTATAACCGACGATGATGAGTGTCCAGTATTGTTTTGTTTTGTCTGCAAGTCGGCCGGAGAGAAGACGAAGAGAGTACCCGCAGAGCTCACCAAAACCTGAGACGAAACCTATGGTTGCAGCTGATGCGCCGGTAAGACTTAAGAATTCACCGAGGATACTGCGCGCTCCCTCATGTGTCATATCTGAGAACATCGCGACGATGCCCATCAGGAAAATAAATGAAAGCGCGCCGGAAATGTTCTTTCCTGAGAATTGCTTCTTAACATTCGGTGTATTCCGTTCAGTATTCTGTAAGTTTTCCATGATTTTTATGCGTGCGCTTTCTGTGGTGAATTCAGCACCAGTGTTTATGTCATTTGTCTATTATAAGCATTCATTGGGCTATTTTGATTCACCAAAATCACGCATGTGTAACAAATTCGCCTTTAATTTCGTTCAGCCAGACAGCGGCTTGCTCGAGGCCCTTTTCAGAAAACTCGAACTCATGACTTGTTTTGGCTGTTTCAGGAGTGCTTGCAAAGTTCATCGGTTCCGGCCAGACTGTAGCCAGCAGGACGCCGTCTGCGCGCTCTTCGGGCGTGTCGAAATGAACGTTTTTGAGTGGACTTCTGGCGACACGGAAACGCATGCCGTCACAGCTTCCGAAATATGCTTCGCCGTATTCATAGTGTGTGATAGAAAAAAGTTCTTTGGGATCAATACTCATAACTGAATTTCCTTTCCGGCACGTGAAATGCAGCCAACAGCATTTATTTTAGCATAAGACAGACGAACCGCAATCCAAACGACATATGAATGTGATAAACTTAAGCAAATGTTATCTGAATGAAATCGGAGGCCCGGGACCTTAATATGTTTGAAAAAGTTGTATATGGAGCGACTGCTGAAGGGAGCATCTCTGACGATGTGGCATCGCTGACTAAACAGGGAGTTGAGGACACGCAGCAGGGGGTGAGTGTGTTCTCGGATGTTCTTGGACAGATAATCAGGTACGCTATACGCATCGGAATTGCTCTGCTGATATTCTTCATAATTTCGAAGATACTTAATAAGATACTTAAGATACTCGACAAAAGATTAAAGAAAACAAATGTCGAGCCTACGGCAAGGCACTTTATCATCACTCTTATAAGGTACGCTGTGCTGATATTCACGGTCATTACGATAATTGTGCAGCTCAACATTGTAGAAGCCTCCTCTATTGCAGCGCTTATTGCATCAGCCGGTGTCGGAATTTCACTGGCAATGCAGGGAGCACTGTCGAATTTCGCCGGAGGTCTGCTTATACTGGTCCTTAAGCCGTTCCGCGAGGGGGACTACATAGTCCTTAAGAATTCTGATGTAGAAGGAAATGTACAGAAGATAGATATGTACTATACGATTATAAAAAGTATAAAGGGCGAGAGCATTTCAGTCCCGAACTCGGAGCTGACAAATCACGCGATAATAAATTCCTGCAGCGGAAACTGGAAAACGGCATATTTAAACGTCGGAATCTCATATGATGCGGATCTTGACAGAGCACTCAGTGTACTTCAGAAGATCAAAGAAGAAGAACCGCGGTTCCGAAAGGATACCGGGCGTGTGTACGTCGACGACATAGGGGAAAGCTCTATAACGATAGGCATCAGGGCACAGGTAGATGTGGAAGACTATCTGGACACGGTATGGGATGTGAGAAAGAAGATAAGAACAGCGTTCATAGAAGAAAAAATCGAGAATCCGTATAACCAGCTTGATGTACACATAAAGGATATACCGCAGGGTCAATCATGATATAATCGACATGTCAAAGTAATACAAATATGGAGGATGAAATAGTGTTAAGAAAAATAGTCACGTCCGCTTTTGCGGCTATAATTGCAGCGACAATGCTTACAGGAACAGGCATGACAGTATCAGCGGCGCAGCCAGGTGAGGTCACAGCAGTGACTTCGGAGCAGGGCAGCGTAAGTGAGGATCTGATATATTACAATCTTTCCAACGAAGACCTTGTTCAGACAGTTGGCGGTGTCACGTTCAAAGTGAGAAATGATTACGCACATCCTTATGTCAGATACAGCGATTTTCATGGCAAGGATTACAACCGCATACTTGTTGTAGATATGACCATTATCAATAACACAAAGACGGCTTTCAACTACACGGCATATACTGAGGCATACGATGCAAACGGCACTCAGCTCACCAATGCGCTGCCTATGGCTGCAAGTGAGTTCGGAACCGTAGCGCCCGGCAAGACGGCGACAATAACATCGCAGTTCCTTCTTAAGAAATCAAACCTGGTATCTAATTTTTACTTTAAGTACAATCACATGGATTATTCGGCACAGTACCTGGCAGACATGAATTCATACAGCAACGGACTTATGACCGCCGCTCAGATAGCTGCAAAATATGTGCCGACACAGGTAACATTTGCGGTCACCAATCCAAAACAATAAATCGCGTCAGGATATGAGGTCAGAACATAATGCTCAGTGCGGATTTTCACATCCATACAAAATTTTGTGACGGGGCCGACACGCCGGAGCAGATGGCGGATGAAGCACTGCGTCTGGGGCTTAAGGCGCTGGGCTTTTCAGGTCATGTTGAGAGCGGCGTAGTAATGGACGTCAGCGCGTACTTCACAGAGATCGGGAGGCTTCAGCAGCAGTATAAGGGAAAACTTGATATTATTCGCGGCGTGGAACTTGATAATCTGTATGATCCGGCAGCCGCGGCCGATGCTGAATATGTCATAGGATCTACTCATTATATTGACGCATCCCACATAGGTGATCAGGCGTCGGCAGGTTTCGTAAGAGCAGGAGAACACGGCGATATAAAGACATCAGATGTCTGGCCTGTTGCGGTGGACAGCTCACCGGAACAGATGAGAGTGCTCGGAGAGCAGATATACGGCGGAGATTACTATAAACTGTCAAAGGATTATTATGAGCTCGAGGCCCATGTGGCAGACAGGATCCATCCGACATTCATAGGCCATTTTGATCTTGTGACGCGATATAACGATCAAATGCATTATTTAGACGAGAGTGATAACAGATACCTCAGGCCGGCTCTTGATGCGATGGAATATCTTGTTTCAAAGGATATACCGTTTGAGATAAACTGCGGCGCGGCAAACCGCGGCCGGAAGAAGGAACTGTACCCGAATATGACGCTGCTGAGAGCACTGTATGGTTTTGGAGGCAGGATAATAATAAACTCTGATGCGCACGATAAGAGTAGGATCGCCGCTTGTTTTGACAAGGCACAGGCAGCTGCACTGTCATGTGGATTCAGATATACAGATGTTCTTGCACATGATGAGGATGGAAGCGTGGTTTGGAAACAGATTGATTTGAGGGGAGAATCGTCAGGCCATGGGAACGTTTGAAGATCTTGGACTTAATATGGAAATGGATCGTGCTGCGGTCACTGAAGAGCTTGGAGACCAGATGCATGATGCGTCGCAAAGCGCCGAATCAATGGATTACAGTATCCGGTCCGCCGGACAGAACAGGATAAAGCTGATAAACAGTGTCCTCGATGCGATCAATGTGATTCCGGATTCTGTGCGGGACTTTGCGCTTGTGCTCAGGTCTATGCTTGTCGCAAGAGAAGCGGATGTTAAGCCGCTTGCAGAGTTCGTCAGTTATGTTCTCAGCGCGGATGCCGACAGTAAATCACCGTGTTTTGTTGCTGTGGCGGAAGTCTTCGAAAGAATCGGGGAGAAAGAACTCGCAGACAAATGGGTGGGCCTTGCAGGACCGCAGCATAAGGAGGAGTCAGATCCGGAAGTGGTATTCACTGTAGCTCCTGATGTTGAGGGTGAAAAAGTGACACCAGACACGCCGGAGACGCCAGAAGCTCAGGAGAATTCTGAAGCGCAGGAAACAACAGAAACACCGGAAACGCCTGAAGTGACAGAGACACCTGACACGCCGGAGGAATCCGGTGATGTGGAAACAATTTCTGAGGGTAAGACGGGCAAACGAAAGAGCAAAAGGAATTTTATCATTCTGGGGCTTACTTTTATCAGCCTGGGAGTCCTGACACTTGCATACACTAAGATGGCAAATAAGGACACTTCGGACAGCGCACAGGAGAGTTCAACAGAAGCTACGGACACAGCAGCTACTACAGGCGCAAAAGAACTGGCAGATTATTATCTGTCGCAGGGGCGTGAGAACTCTGAAGAAAACGTGACAGTCGATACAGTGAAGGAAGCACAGAAAGCCTCGGAAGAGTCAGCGGCTGCTGCGCAGTCTGCAATGGGAACAGAGAAGACAGGTGCGACTACAGGCCTTGAATATGATCTGAATCCTGACTTTGACAAGAGCTCATTTAAGATCATATATCCGAAGAAAATAAAAGCCTCATCTGTTCTTGAATCTGATATGGGGTACGAATACGGAGAGGGCAATCTGACGGATGGGAGCGTGCATACTTCATGGCAGGAGGGTGCAGCTGATTTTGGTAAAGGCGTAACATTAAAATGTACCTTTGAAGATACTTCGACGATATATGGTATCGGCATATGGGCTGGAAATATGTACAGCAAAGAAAGATACAATAACAACAATCGTGTAAAGCAGTTCGAGCTATCGGTAAAAAAGGGAAATACAACTAAAAAAATAAATATTGATCTGGAAGATGAGACAAAAGGTCAGTTTATAGTGTTCAGGGAGCCAATCGAGGCAGACATGGTGACATTGACGATCGAAAGCGTATATGAAGGTGCAAAATACGATGATACCGTGGTGTCGGAACTTGAATTCTACGGAAAATAACAAATAATTATTGAAAAATCAAACAGATACATTCAGAATAGTCAGTGAATTAATCAGACAGACAAAGAGGTATGGTTTTGGAAAGTCTTCACAGGGCATTGACAAAAAAGGAGAAGATCATTCTCCTCGTCATAATGGCAGCCATTATACTGATTCTCGGTGTTACAAGACCGTTATGGTCTTCCGAATATAAGGACAGCGGAACGACATCATCGGAAGTTCAGGAGAGTGATAATGTTTGACAGGATTTTCGGACGCTATTTGTTTGACACAAAACGGATCACAAGACGGCAGTTAAAGCTTGTTTATGAAGAACAGGCGGTTAATCATGCACAGATAGGTCTTATCGCGGTGCGAGAGGGCCTTATTACGCAGCAACAGTCAGCAGAAGTCAATCGTATGCAGCGTCATTCTGATGAACGTTTTGGTGATATGGCAGTAGAAATGGGATACCTGAACGAACAGCAGCTTGAAAGACTTGTATCATTGCAGCAGAATCGCTTTCTGTCGCTCACACAGGCATTTGTTTCGACACATATCATGGAACTTAAGCGCATAAAAAAACTCGAAGAGGAATACCGCGTCACTAACGGCTGGATGATATCTGAGATGGCAACACTCGAGAGCGAAGATAATGAGCGCATCATACCGCTTTTCCTTCAATCCGGCGGAAGTTTTGACAAGCATGCTTCGGCGATGTGCATAAAGAGCTTTTACAGACTTGTCGACAGCAATATCGGA
>JAAZDA010000422.1 GCA_012512995.1 Clostridiales bacterium
CCGCAAAACCAGCCGCAGCATGAGGAAACCGATGAGTTCATACAGAAAAGATTTTCCTATATTTGAAGGAAACAACGTATGTTATTTTGACAACGCTGCGACAACTCAGAGACCGAAAGAAGTTTTTGAGGCGATGGAGAAGTTCAATAATGAATGTAACGCTAATCCGCTGAGAGGATTGTATGATTGGAGCGTGCGCGCGACTGAAGCTTATGAAAATGCACGTCACACTGTGGCCACATTCATAGGGGCAAAACGTGACTGTGAGATCGTATTCACGAGGAACACGACAGAATCACTTAATCTTGTCGCTTACAGTTATGGTCTTTCGAAGATCCATGAAGGCGATGAAATTGTGATCTCCATAATGGAGCATCATTCAAACCAACTGCCATGGCGTATGGTGGCAGAAAAGACGGGAGCAAAGATAGTATGGCTTGAATGTACAAAAGAAGGAAAGATCACTGAAGAGGAATATAAGAGCAAAATTACGGATCGCACGAAAATCGTCGCGATAACCCAGGTGTCAAATGTTCTGGGCATCACGAACCCGGTGCGTGCAATCGCAGACTACGCGCACAGCAAGGGAGCCGTAGTCGTTGTCGACGGAGCACAGAGTACGCCGCATATGCCCGTAAATGTACAGGACATGGGAGCTGATTTCTTCGCTTTCTCCGGGCATAAACTGATGGCACCCATGGGAATCGGCGTGCTTTACGGGCGAATAGAGCTGCTTGATGAGATGCCTCCGTTCCTTACAGGCGGCGAGATGATCGAATCTGTTACGAGGGATTCGGTAACTTATGCCCCGGTGCCGGAAAAGTTCGAGGCTGGTACAGTTAACGCTTTGGGAGCCGTGGGACTTGAGGCTGCCATAAAGTATATTCAGGACATAGGTTTTGACGAGATAACGGAGACGGAGAAAAGGCTCACGGAAAGGCTCATATCAAAACTTCGTGAATTGCCGGAAGTCACGATATACGGGTCTGATGATCCTGATGAGCACTGCGGAATAGTGGCGTTCAACATAGAGGGCTGCCATCCTCATGATGTGGCTTCTGTGCTGGATTCGGAGCACATATGTATAAGAGCCGGACATCACTGCGCACAACCGCTGCTACAGTATCTTGGCGTGTCATCGACGGCGAGAGCGCGCCTCTATTTCTATAACACAGAGGAAGAAGTGGATCGTTTTGCAGAGGCAGTATCGCATGTCAGAGGATGGATGGGGTATTAATGTATCATGGAAAGACTGATGCATAAGAGCCCGTATAAATCAGGGCTCAGAGTTTGTTTTGCATTGTATGGAGGAAAGCATGGAATTAAAACAGTTATACAGAGAGATAGTAAACGAACACAATCTGCACCCGTCACACAAGAAGGAAATCGATGAGCCGACAATGGTACTCAACGGCGTTAATCCAAGCTGCGGTGATGATATAACTCTTGAACTCGTCATAAAGGGAGACGTAATAGAGGACGCTGCTTTTGTGGGCAGCGGATGCGCAATTTCACAGGCATCGGCAGACATGATGTGTGACCTTATAATAGGGCAGAGCAAAGAAAAGGCATTGGAGCTCGCCGATAGTTTTATGGGGATGATAAAAGGCACTGCGGACAGGGAGCAGATAGAAGAACTCGATGAATCTGCTGCTTTTGCTGATATTTCGCATATGCCCGCAAGAGTAAAGTGTGCTGTCCTTGGATGGAGAACAATGTCAGAGATGGTACAGGAAATCAATAAAGACGGAACGGTCAGGGAACACAATGAAAGCAGGTGCGGTGCCTGCTCTTCCAATGGAGCTGCTGTGTGCAAACCGGCCTGCAAGGGCTCGGAATGCTGTAATAAGTAATATATTGTGATAAGATACCAATGGTAGTGCAATGTAGTATTTCTGATCGGGCGGTGTGGGGATGTCGGATTCGAATATCACAAAAAATGCGCTTGCCGCGTCAATGAAAAAACTCATGGCGCAGCGACCGTTTGAAAAGATCAGTGTTTCTGATATCTGCAGCGACTGTGGGATTAACAGAAAGAGTTTTTACTATCACTTCAGAGACAAATATGATCTTGTAAACTGGATATTTTATGTGGGATTTATCGGTGAAATGGACCTGAGTTCTTATGAGAACGGATGGGATTGGCTGACGGACATCTGCGAGTATTTTTATCGTGAGAAAAAGTTCTACAGATGCGCGCTCAAGATTGAAGGACAGAATTCATTTCGTGATTATCTTGTTGAGACTGCGTGGCCGATAGCAGAATTCTTTATGAAGGATCTGCTGCCACAGGGTGATGATGAAGATTTCTATCTGACATTCATCATAGACGCGTTGATAAATTCCATTATACGCTGGCTTTCCGGCGGATATGATAAAGAGATGGATGCCAAAGAGTATATGTCAAAAGTGCGGGGGATCGTCACCGCGTTCGTTGAGCATCCTGAAGCCCTGGGCAAAGAAGAAAAGCAGATTAACGAAACAAAAGAATAAGATGAACATAAAAAGACCGGGGAAAGCAGCTGTCAGCAATGGCGCTTTCTCCGGTCTTTATTCTGATCAATAGTTCATTTCTCGGAAATGTCAGTGGTATCTATGGCGGGCATGATCTTCTGCAG
>JAAZDA010000423.1 GCA_012512995.1 Clostridiales bacterium
ATCTGCTTCAACTGCCATAATTCCACAGTGTTCACTCCTTCGAGGTTGGGAAGCAGCAGGCCGCGGCGGCCGCCTTTTGTCACGATGACGCCGTATCTCTTCACATCGAGTTCTGACGGTGAATTTATGGACTCGGTTTTTCCGAGGACATCGACACTGATTGTAAGATACTGCAGTTCCGGCTCAGTGATGGGATTGAAGCGCGGATCTTCAGAGCAGGCGGCCACGCCATTGGCTATTATCTCTTTCATGAGACATGATCTTGTCGGCATTATGGTTCCTATGCAGCCGCGCAGCGCACCGTTCTCGTGAATCGACACGAAAGCCCCGGCACACTGATGGAGAAGTTCATTCTGTGAACCAGGGGCAGAGCCATGATCCTGAGCTGAGTCGTTACCGCCCACAGCGCGATTCGCCTGATCAGCCCCACTGTTATTGTAGTATTCCGCTATGATCTTTACGCCTTCAGATTCGGTAAGGCGTTCACCAGTCAAAACAAATTTTGCAACGCTTGCTCTTGCAAGCCTGATATAGGCGTCTTCTCCGGTGCGTGCCATTGAAAGATCATCCCGCTCCCTTTTCTCCCAAATATCCAGCATGTGACGGCTGTCATCATGACCGTTCACCGTGTATGTACATACGCCGTAACCAACACCGGTGATTCCTTCATGCGAGAGTTTTGATGGCGAGACATTAAGACCGTCGAGTGCACCTGCCATCATTACAAAACTTCTGTGGCCGCATTCAGCGGCTTCGTCGCAGAAATCTTCATTGAAATCGAGAAGCTTATCAAATTCTCCGCTCCCCAAAACGTCAATGATCCGCTCATCATATTCAGGACCTGCGGGATCGAAGCCATAAGGACCTGATTCAAGAAGCTTGTGTGAGAGATCGCCACTGGCGACGTAGACGACGCGCCTTCCGAGTTTTTCGGCGACAGCCTGTATCATCTGACCAAGCTTGTAATGCTCCTTAAGAGGGAGACCTGACAGCCCGATGCGGACGATCTTCGGAATGGCGGCGCTCATGCGATAGAAATATAGCGGGATCATCGTTGCATGGTCAAGGAGAGGATCGCGCTCTCCGTCAGTACCGGCCGGGAAATCTTTGTTTTGCGCCATTTCACTTAGCGCATTTACGAATTCAGTGTCGTATTCTGCGTGGATGCGCACCTGAGGCGCGCCAAACTGCGAGAAATTGCCGTCAGCACTGCTGCGCGGTGAGATGTGAAAATAGTCCCTGTACATTATGCTGTGGGGAGACGAGATGACAAGTGTCTCGGGCGCAAGGCCCGCGGCAAATTTCATTGCCTGTTCATAAGCTTTTGAAGTCTTTACAATCTGGCGTTCGCCGCCGCGGCCCACTTCGGGCAGAATTAGCGGTGGATGCGGAACCATTACAGCACCAACAATAGACATAAATACCTCCTTGCCTGAGCGTTTTGCGCTCACAGAGCTTTATGGCAGCGGTTGCTGATAATAATTGCCGACGATCCTGTCGACAGTATCTATTGAAATAAAGGCATGAGAATCGGCCTTATGTATACGGTCCATAAGCTCTTTGAGCTGATATGTGTTGACGGTCATCATGAGTAGCCAGCGTGGTTTATCTGTGTAGCCGCCCTCACAGGGGACCTTTGTCACGCCATGATGGCACAGCCCGAACACGATCTGACAGATTTCGTCGGGCTCGTTGGTGACGACCTTGATCTCAGAGAATTTATATCTTTGATGCATCACGCCGACGACCTGCGTTGAAACAAATTGAAAAATGATGGAATATAGCGCCTTGTTCCATCCGAAAAGGAAACCGGCAATAATGAGTATAACAGCGTTTCCTATCATGATATAGTTCCAGGTCGGCATGTTGAATTTCTGCGAGAAATAGATCGCAATGAAGTCGACACCGCCGGAACTTGCGTTGTTCTGAAGCGCGATACCTATGGAAAAACCACTGATAAGTCCGCCGAACACTGAAATGAGCAGCGGATCAGATGTTACCTGGAATACAGGAAGAATAGTTGTGAAAACGGATGACAAAGTGTACCAGAGGATCGAGAAGAACACAAACCTGTGCCCGAGCCTTTTCCATACGAAGAGAGTAGTTATGAAATTGAGAATGAAATATACGACTGAGAATGAGAGCGGTATTCCAAGGCGATCCGTGAAAACAAGTGAAATCAGCCTGGATACTCCGGTGTAACCGCCGGGGAACAGGTTGCCTGAACGCACGAAAGACACCATGCCAAGACTGTATATAAATGCGGAGAATGCTATAAGGACAAAAGTGATGACATCTCGTGTCGTGAACCGGAATTCATTGCTGCTCCTGTCATTGCGTGTGTCAGATTCGGAACCATCTCTATTGTCAAGTTGCCTGGTCATTTCCCACCATGCCTGAGCTTTCTTTGCTTATGTGATTTACTGTTCATTCAGAATCAGACTGACCATTTTAAGCTTGCTGTTAGTCTGGGTCAGTTCCATTTCAAGACCATGTTCACGTTCCTTATGTTCATCAATGCTCTTTTCATTGTCGCTTATCTTCTGCAGCAGGACCGCATTATTTGCTTCAGAATCCCTGAGCCTTTTTTCTGTCTCGTTATTCTGGCTGATCAGTTCCTGGG
>JAAZDA010000424.1 GCA_012512995.1 Clostridiales bacterium
ATCAAATGCTTGGTGCATGGGTTAATTTTGCGCGCTATGGTAATCCGAATCTTCCTGCACTACCTAATTGGCCAGCATGCGAAGAGGATGATGAAGCTACAATGGTATTTGATGAAAAAACTCATTTGTCTGTGAATTATGATCACGAACTTCAAACAGTATTTGCAACAGAGATGGGACCGAAATTCACCGGGCTGATGTCAGGACAGATACAGCATTAGGTATAAACAGGAGAGTTACAAATGAGCAGACAGAACAGGGATTTGTTTAGAATTCTCATATAGAAAGTCCACCAGCATGCATATGAAGTTAAGCTCAACAACAACGCCCAGAGATATGACGGAAGGGAATATTGCGGGGGTGATCCTGCAATTTGCCCTTCCGCTTATGTTAGGCAATGTTTTCCAGATGCTGTACAACACCGTGGATTCGATAGTCGTCGGCAATTTTGTAGGGACACAGGCACTGGCAGCGGTGGGCTCAACGACTATGATTACAAACATGGCTGTTTTTTTCTTCAATGGTTTTTCAGTGGGAGCAGGAGTAGTCATAGCACGATTTTTTGGTGCCGGTGATAAGAATAACCTGCACAAAGCAGTCGAAACGACCATGGCTGTCACATTTGTTTTCTCCGCGGTATTTACTGTTATCGGGATAATGGGTGTTGGACCGATGCTGAGGTTCATGGCTACACCAAATGAAGTCATGGACGAGGCGACCATATATCTTCGGATATACTTTGCGGGCATTGCGGGACTCCTTATCTATAACATGGGGAGCGGCATCCTGCGGGCAGTCGGTGACTCGATAAGACCCTTGTTTTTCCTGATCCTGACAAGCGTTATGAATATTGTCCTGGATCTTCTTTTCGTTCTTGGATTTCATATGGGAATAGCCGGAGTCGCGATCGCAACGATCATTTCTCAGTTCATTTCATGTGTTTTGATCCTTATGCTATTGGTGATGACCAAAGATGTCTATCGTCTTGAATGGCGGGAATTGCGGATAAACAGGGATATGCTGGGACGGATATTTGCGATAGGCCTGCCCAATGGAATACAGTCAGTTATCACGGCCTTTTCGAATGTTTTTGTCCAGTCATATATCAACTATTTCGGTTCAGCGTGCATGGCGGGATGGGGATGTTACAACAAGATCGATCAGTTCATAATGCTGCCAATGAGCAGCATGGCCATGGCGGCAACCACATTTGTCAGTCAAAACATGGGCGCCGGAAAGATAAAGAGAGAAAATGACGGCACAAGGATTGCCGTTGGAATCACGCTCGGAATCACGGTCGTTATTGCCACGGCACTCTGGATCTTTGCAGGGGCAACAGTAGGTCTGTTTACATCTGACAGCGAAGTCCTCGAGTTCGGAACAATGTTCCTTCGAATAAACGTCTATTTCCTGCTGTTCAACTGTGTCAATCATGTGCTTGCCGGGGCACTCAGGGGGCGCGGTGATTCGACCGGACCTATGATTATCATGCTGATCGGATTTGTTTTGATCAGACAGATATACCTTTATTACGTCACACATTTTGTGTCGAACACACCTGCAATAGTAGGCTTCGGATATCCTGTCGGGTGGATGAGCTGCTGCGTTATAGAAGTCGTCTATTTCGTCGTGAGATGGAAGAGAAAAGCCTCGTGACTGGTGCAAGCCATAATATTTGCGAAACATTTCATTGTAGAAGAATCAAAGGTTTGCGGCGTCAAAAGTTTTAAATCCATTCCCTTGTCCATTCCATTTGCATGGTGTCTGGTTTCTCCAATAGGATTGAGATAATATTTTGAATTTATTCCCATTTATTGAAGTGTGTATTATTTGGATTTACGCATAAATAACTCAGACAGGCTCTCGAATAATTGCTCATATTGCGTGTGATAGTTGCGAAGGCTTCGGATGACAGATTCACGGGGAAATTGCCTCAGGTACGACTGCTCTTTATCAATACAGGCGAGATAATTGTAGATAGCGTCTTCCTGACTGAGTACAAGCCCACATTACCATTATTGAAAAATGAGGCGTTATGTGAGATA
This sequence comes from Clostridiales bacterium, assembly GCA_012512995.1. Lineage (GTDB taxonomy): Bacteria > Bacillota > Clostridia > Lachnospirales > Lachnospiraceae > CAG-791. The sequence continues at coordinate 2,046 of JAAZDA010000424.1, forward strand.
TCGATGCTTTTAACTTGCCGGTAACTTGCTGAACTGATATAAGTGATAGAGAAAACATTGAAAATACGGTATAATTTAACTTGCTGGTAACTTGCTGAGGAGCTCATTGTCCCTGTAAGATGGACAGATTGGAGAACGGATGGAGAATTTATTATTGCTTATAGAAGAACTTCGGCAGCTTCCTAATGAAACACAGTGGGTAGAGTTTAAACATGATAAATATAAACCTGAGATGATTGGTGAAGATATCAGTGCACTCGCAAACAGTGCGACTGTCATAGAAAAAAGCTGCTCTTATATGCTTTGGGGCATTGACAATACGACACATGAAATCGTCGGTACAAGTTATAACTTGCAGAATCTTAAGAAGGGCAATGAGGAATTAGAAAACTGGCTGCGGGGAAATTTGTCAGGTAATACTGACTTTGAGTTTGACAGCGTAGAAACAAAAAAAGGCACTGTAGGTGTTTTGAAAGTGTATAAAGCAGTCACTTATCCGGTGAGATTTAGAAAAGAAAGTTATATTCGTATAGGCAGTTA
>JAAZDA010000425.1 GCA_012512995.1 Clostridiales bacterium
AGGCTGTGCATGGTGAAAGTTTTGAGGTGCTGTGCGAGACGGTCAAGAAGACAGCTTTCAAGGTAACAAGAGTCGGAATGCTGGTGGCAAAAGAAGCATCAAAACGTCTCGGCGTACCGTTCGGTATAGTCGATCTTTCGCTGGCACCCACGCCTGCCATCGGTGATTCAGTAGCTGATATTCTATGCGAAATGGGACTTGAGAAGGCCGGCGCGCCAGGTACGACAGCAGCTCTTGCACTCCTTAATGATCAGGTCAAAAAGGGCGGCGTAATGGCATCCTCATATGTAGGAGGACTTTCAGGTGCCTTCATTCCCGTATCTGAGGATCAGGGAATGATCAAAGCGGCTGAATGCGGCGCTCTCACTATCGAAAAACTTGAAGCCATGACATGTGTCTGCTCAGTCGGACTTGATATGATCGCGATCCCCGGTGACACAAAGGATACGACCATTGCCGGAATCATCGCTGATGAAATGGCTATCGGTATGGTAAACGCCAAAACTACTGCAGTAAGAGTCATACCTGTTGTTGGCAAGGGTGTCGGAGATACAGTGGAATTCGGAGGCCTTCTCGGCTACGCGCCAATCATGCCTGTCAATCAGTTTTCCTGCGATGAGTTTGTAAATCGCAGCGGACGGATACCTGCTCCGATACACTCATTCAAGAACTAGTTACAGCAGATTCTGTTGCAAATCCGCAGCCAATCATGTATACTGCAATTTGTTCCGTGACAGATTTCCGATGCAGATGTAGTTCATTGGTAGAATACCAGCTTCCCAAGCTGGGGAGGCGGGTTCGATTCCCGTCATCTGCTTACTTCAATTCCTGTGAATTTTCATAAATGTCATGTCATAGATGGAGCTCACACGTTCACCATCATGGAGGAATGCCCATGAAATGCCCATATTGCGGTAAAGAGGACACAAGGGTCATAGATTCCAGACCTGCGGATAATGATACTTCGATAAGAAGAAGGCGTGTCTGTGATAGTTGCGCCAAGCGTTTTACGACTTATGAGAAGATCGAAACGATACCTGTAGTTGTAGTCAAGAAGGATAATAATCGCGAGCCTTATGATCGCTCCAAGATAGAGGGCGGAATTCTCCGGGCATGTCACAAGCGCCCTGTCAGCATCAATCAGATCAAGAAGGCTGTTGATGAAATCGAGACAGAGATCTATTCAAGAGAAGAAAAAGAGATTACGACCAAAGAGATCGGCGAAATGGTAATGAAGAAAGTCCATGATCTCGACCCCGTAGCGTACGTCAGATTTGCAAGCGTATACCGTGAATTCAAGGATGTCGAGACTTTCATGGATGAGCTCAAGAAAGTCATGAAGTCTGAAGAATCAGACAAAGCATCCAGAAAACAGTGAACTGAAGTAAGCGTATGTTGTGAATGTCAGAGCGCCGATGCCGATCTTAAAGGTCAGGCACCGGCGCTTTTAAGGTGTAATTTTGGAGAATCAGGATCCATGTGCAGAATACTCTATCCAGACGAGATCATTCCGTCAGCATATTATATAGATTATGATCGTCTTTATGCGGAGGGGTACAGGGGTGTTATTTATGATGTTGACAACACACTTGTGCCGCACGGAGCGCCAGCGGACAACAGAGCAAAGGCGCTGTTTGCTCATCTGCACGAGCTTGGAATGAAAGCTGTTTTTGTATCAAACAATAAAGAAGACCGTGTCGCAGAATTTGCCGGTGAAGTCGGGGAAGAATATGTTTTCCTGGCACACAAGCCCGGTACTTCCGGGTATATTAAGGCGATGAAGATGATGGGAACGACCGTGGAAGACACATTCAGCGTCGGAGACCAGATATTTACAGACACATGGGGCGCAAAGCGCGCCGGATTACTTACGATCCTGACAAGACCGATAAACAGCACTGAAGAGATACAGATCATCATAAAAAGGATACTGGAGAAACCAGTGCTGCTGAATTATCGTATATACAGAAAGCTTCACAAGCCGGACAATGAAAAGAGCGTTCTGCTGCCGCTTGATCCGGATGGCACTTACCCGATCCTTTACGGCGAATACAATGGGCAGGCCGGCACAATGAAAAACAAGATGACATAAAAACACGTCACGGGAGGCACATCATGATCGACGGAAAGACCCGTCTGTGCGGGCTCATAGGAAGACCAGTTGAACACACGCTCTCACCCGCGATCCACAACACACTTGCCGCGGATCTGGGACAAAATCTTGTCTATGTCCCGATGCTTGTGGGCTCTGACATCGGCTCAGCTGTAAACGGCGCATATGCACTTAATGTGCTTGGTCTGAATGTGACTGTTCCATACAAGAATGATGTAATTCCTTTTCTCAAAGATATTGATTCCCTTGCCGCGAAGATCGGAGCTGTCAACACACTTGTGAGGATCGATGGCGGATACAAAG
>JAAZDA010000027.1 GCA_012512995.1 Clostridiales bacterium
GATGTGGTCTGTTATTACGGTCATGTTGGAATCTATATCGGCGGCGGACAGATAGTCAACGCTTCCAATCCCACGAACGGAATAAGAGTAAACAGTGCATCATACCGTCAGATCGTTGCGATCAGAAGAATTGCGGAGTGATCCGTGTCCGGATTATTAATATTGTCTGAAATCTGAATTCAAAACGGCCCAAAATACATTCCGATAAGTTATAATGAGGCTATCAAAAACCCACCGGTGGCAGAACTTGTTTTGCCTGCCCAGAGGTCGGAAGAAAGAGGCTGAAATGAAATTTGTCATAGTCGGTAAGAATATTGAGGTCACAAAAGGTCTTGATGAAGCAATCCGTGACAAGCTTGGAAAACTGGATCGCTATTTTGCTGAAGAGACAGTCTGTAATGTCACATTGAATGTAGATAAGGATCGTCACAAGATCGAGGTCACAATACCTGTAAAGGGCGGAATAATCCGCAGTGAGCAGGTCAGCAGTGATATGTATGTTTCAATTGACCTTGTCGAAGAAATCATAGAACGTCAGCTCAAGAAGTATAAGAATAAAATAATTGAGAAACATCAGACCCAGGGAAGTTTCCGCAAGGAATATATAGACAACGATTATATGGATGACGAGGACATAAAGATCATCCGCCGCAAATCATTTGAAATGAAGCCCATGTTCCCTGAGGACGCATGCGTTCAGATGGAACTTCTGGGACATAACTTCTTCGTTTTCCGCAATGCCGAGAATGATGCGATCTGCGTGGTATATAAGCGCAAAGGTAATACGTACGGCATGATCGAGCCTGAAGATTAGACATGAATGCGATCATTTATGAATAACATAGCCTGAATAATGAGTAAGAAAATTATTGATTGTGATTTCAGGCTATGTTATAATGCATTTGCGAGTGATAAAAATTTAACAATCTTATTTCAAATTCAATCGGAGGGTTTGGTAAATGGCAAGAAAAGTAGTAATTGCAGGCGCATGCCGTACAGCTATCGGTAAGATGGGCGGCGAACTCAGCACAGTGTCAGCTAAGGATATGGGCGCAACTGTTATCAAAGAAGCTCTTAACCGTGCGGGAATTGCTCCTGACAAAGTGGACGAAGTCCTTATGGGATGTGTCATCCAGGCTGGCCTCGGACAGAACGTGGCACGTCAGGCATCAATAGCAGCAGGACTTCCTGTAGAAGTTCCGGCAGTCACGATCAACGTGGTCTGCGGCTCAGGTCTTAACTGTGTAAACATGGCAGCAGATATGATTCTTGCAGGAGATGCGGATATCGTTGTTGCAGGCGGCATGGAGAACATGTCACAGGCTCCTTACGCAGCAATGAAAGGACGTTTCGGATACAGAATGAATAACGGAGTTCTCGTTGATACAATGGTGAACGATGCACTCTGGGATGCTTTCAATAATTATCACATGATCAAGACGGCTGATAACGTGGCAGAGAAGTGGGGACTGACACGTGAAGAGCTCGATGAGTTCTCAGCACGCAGCCAGCAGAAGACAGAGAAGGCTCAGGCTGACGGCAAGTTCAGGAAAGAGATCGTTCCCGTTACTGTTAAGGTAAAGAAGAGCGAAGTCGTTGTTGATACAGATGAGGGCCCTCGTCCCGGAACAACAGTAGAGGGACTTGCAAAACTTCGTGCAATCAATCCTGACGGAGTTACAACAGCAGGCAATGCTTCAGGAATAAACGATGGCGCTGCAGCTGTAGTAGTGATGAGCGAAGAGAAAGCCAAAGAGCTCGGTGTAAAGCCGATGGCAACATGGATCGCCGGAGCACTTGGCGGTGTTGATCCCGCTATCATGGGTGTCGGCCCTGTCGCAGCAACAAAGAAGGTCCTTGCAAGAACAGGACTTACGATAGATGATTTCGATCTTTATGAAGCAAACGAAGCTTTTGCTGCACAGTCAGTTGCTGTAGGCAAAGAGCTGAAATTTGATCAGAGCAAACTCAACATCAACGGCGGTGCTATTGCACTCGGCCATCCGGTAGGAGCTTCAGGCGCCCGCATTCTTGTTACCCTTCTTCATGAGATGGAAGACACAGGTGCCAAGAGGGGTCTTGCGACACTCTGCATCGGCGGTGGCATGGGCTGCGCTACAGTAGTTGAGAAGTACGAAGGATAATCAATAACAGATTGTTATATTACGGTCGGGCGGGTCTGAATGGTCAGAATCCTCCCGACCGTATGTTGCGCTATTGACAAGTTACGACATGTTATTAAGAAGGAGACAGAAATCATGGGTTTTGTTGATTATGCAGTAGACGGAGCGGTCGGCCTTGTAACGATCAATCGCCCCCAGGCGCTTAATGCGCTCAACAGTCAGGTGCTTGATGACCTGAACGAAGTTATCGATAATGTCAATCTTGACGAGATCCGCGCACTTGTAATCACAGGTGCAGGCGACAAGAGTTTTGTCGCAGGAGCTGATATAGGCGAGATGAGCAAGCTTACAAAGAAGGAAGGAGAAGCTTTCGGCAAGAAGGGCAATGATCTCTTCCTCAAGATCGAGACTTTCCCTGTACCTGTTATCGCTGCTGTAAACGGATTTTCGCTCGGCGGCGGCAATGAGCTCGCAATGAGCTGCGATTTCCGTATTTGCTCAGACAACGCAATGTTCGGACAGCCTGAGACAGGCCTCGGCATCACACCGGGTTTTGGCGGAACACAGAGACTTGCCCGCCTCGTAGGCCCCGGAATGGCAAAACAAATGATCTATACCGCAAGGAACATCAAAGCGGATGAGGCATATCGCATCGGTCTTGTCAATCAGATCTGCACTATTGAAGAGCTTCTTCCCACAGCAATGAAACTTGCTTCTACTATCGCAGGCAATGCTCCCATAGCTGTACGCAACTGCAAGAGCGCTGTCAACGAAGGCATTCAGCTTAGCATGAGCGATGCTGTAAGACTTGAGGAAGAGCTTTTCGGTGGCTGCTTCGAGTCAGCAGATCAGCAGGAAGGCATGGCTAATTTCCTCAGAAAGAAAGATGATCCTGCGAAAGTCAAGCATGTAGCGTTCCAGAATAAATAGGCTAAAGTGTTAGCTTGTTTATGTCCGTTCCGGGCACGCTCTCGCTGCTTGTCGTACTTAGCGGACGCTAATGCTCGTATGCGAAAAGCGGTACTTTTCGCATTGACCTCGCAAAGCGCCGACGACGCCAAAGCACACCGGAGCCGGACATACACATCGCTCACACATTGTGGCGCAATCAATATATTGTGAATTTTGTAACTACAACATATAACAATACAAATCTCAGGAGGATTTAAAATGAAGGTAGCTGTTATCGGTGCAGGCACCATGGGTGCTGGAATTGCTCAGACATTCGCTCAGTGCGACGAAGTCGAGAAGGTTTATCTCTGCGATATCAAGCAGGAGTATGCAGACGGCGGTCTCGGAAAAGTTAAGAAGAATCTTGACCGTTCAGTAGCAAAAGGAAAGATGGAGCAGGGAAAGGCAGATGCTATCATCGCAAAGTTCGAGACAGGTCTCAACACAATCGCTGTTGATCCCGATCTTGTAGTAGAAGCTGCTCTTGAAGTCATGGACATCAAGAAGAACTGCTTCAAGGATCTGCAGGAGAATATCGTAAAGAATGAGAACTGCATCTTTGCATCAAACACATCTTCTCTGTCAATCACAGAGATCGGTGCAGGACTTGCAAAACCCGTTATCGGAATGCACTTCTTCAACCCGGCTCCTGTCATGAAGCTCGTTGAAGTTATCCAAGGCGCAAATACACCCGATGAGACAGTTGAAGCTGTTAAGGCAATATCTGTAAAGCTCGGCAAAACTCCTGTACAGGTAAATGAAGCAGCAGGCTTTGTCGTTAACCGTATCCTTGTTCCAATGATCAATGAAGGCATCTTCGTTTACAGCGAAGGCGTAGCAGACATTGAAGGAATTGATACAGCAATGAAGCTCGGCTGCAATCACCCGATGGGACCGCTTGAACTCGGCGACTATATCGGACTTGATATCGTTCTTGCAATCATGGACGTCCTTTACAAAGAGACTGGCGATTCCAAGTATCGCGCATGCCCGCTGCTCCGCAAGATGGTCCGCGGCAAGAAGCTCGGCGTCAAGACAGGAATCGGCTTCTACAAGTACAATGCTGATCGCACAAAGACTCCTGTAGACAAGCTTTGATCTCTTGAAACAATAAAGATATATGACATACTCTGAATCCGCAGGCAGGCGCGACGGTGTCCCATAGGTGAAGCGGACCGGCGTTTCGGATAGGAGACAACAGTAATTTGTCGGCCACATGTTTTGACAATCAGGCAAAACATGTGGCCGGAAAATATAGCAGTCATCATAAGGAGACAAATCATGGATTTTCAGTTGGATAAGAAGCATGCAATGGCAAGAAGCCTTTTCAAGGAATTCGCTGAGAAGGAAGTAAAACCGCTTGCTCAGGATATCGATGAGACAGAGCGTTTTCCCCGCGAGACAGTAGACAAGCTCGCAAAGTATGGCTTCCTCGGAATTGCTGTACCGAAGGAATATGGCGGACAGGGCTGTGATCCTCTGACATATGTTATGTGCGTAGAGGAAATGGCAAAAGTATGCGGCACCACATCAGTTATCATTTCAGCACATTCTTCACTCTGCTGCGATCCGATCATGACATACGGAACAGAAGAGCAGAAGCAGAAATATCTCATACCGCTTGCAAAGGGCGAGAAGCTTGGTGCTTTCGCACTGACAGAGCCAGGTGCAGGAACTGACGCTCAGGGCGTTCAGACAAAGGCTGTAAAGAATGAGAACGGCGACTGGGTCATCAACGGATCCAAGATCTTTATCACAAACGGTAAAGAAGCTGATGTCTATGTAATCTTTGCTCAGACAGGCGTAAAGCTTGACAAGAAGGGCAGATCACAGAAGATATTCACAGCATTTATCCTCGAGAAGGGCATGCCCGGATTCACATTCGGTTCAAAAGAGAACAAGATGGGCATCCGCGCTTCAGCTACATACGAACTTGTTTTCAATGATGTAGTTGTTCCCGATGACAATCGTCTCGGCGCTGAAGGAAAGGGCTTCCCTATCGCAATGCACACACTTGACGGCGGCCGTATCGGTATCGCTGCTCAGGCGCTCGGTCTTGCAGAGGGCGCACTTGATCGCACGATCGCTTACGTCAAAGAGAGAAAACAGTTCGGCCGTCCGATCGGAGCATTCCAGAATACACAGTTCCAGCTCGCTGATATGGCAACCAAGGTCCAGGCAGCACAGTTCATGGTTTACAACGCAGCCATGGCTAAGGCTTCCAAGGATCGCTATTCAGAAGAAGCTGCAATGGCAAAACTCTATGCGGCAGATGTCGCTATGGAAGTCACAACAAAGGCTGTTCAGCTCCACGGCGGATATGGCTACATGAAGGAATATGATGTAGAGCGTATGATGCGCGATGCCAAGATCACAGAGATCTACGAAGGCACAAGCGAAGTTCAGAAGATGGTAATCAGCGGCGCACTTTTAAAATAATAACCTGACAATACTAAGGAGAACAGAATGAAAATCGTAGTTTGTGTAAAGCAGGTCCCCGATACTAAGGGCGGCGTTAAGTTCAAACCGGACGGGACACTGGACAGAGCAGCAATGCTCACAATTATGAACCCTGATGACAAAGCAGGTCTTGAGGCTGCTCTCGAACTCAAGGATAAATATGGCGCTGAAGTAACCGTTGTTACAATGGGCCTTCCCAAGGCTGATGAAGCTCTTCGTGAAGCAATGGCTATGGGAGCTGACAATGGCGTTCTCGTAACAGACAGATGCCTCGGTGGTGCAGACACATGGGCAACATCACAGACACTTGCAGGCGCTATCCGCAATCTTGATTATGATCTCATCATCACAGGCCGTCAGGCTATCGATGGTGATACAGCACAGGTCGGACCTCAGATCGCAGAGCACCTTGATATTCCTACCATCAGCTATGCTCAGAAGATCGTAGAAGTTGACGAAGCTGCAAAGACAGTCACAGTAGAGCGTCAGTTTGATGACAGATACATGACACTCAAAGCTAAGATGCCCTGCCTTATCACAGCACTTGGCGAACTTGATACTCCCCGTTATATGACTCCCGGTGGAATCTTTGATGCTTATGACAAAGAGACGACCGTCTGGGGCAGAAATGACCTCAAGGATGTAGAAGATTCCAACATAGGTAAAGTTGGTTCTCCCACACAGATCGCTAAGGCTTCCGATAAAGTCCGCAAGGGCGCCGGCGAGCTCAAGAAGGATCTGAGCCCCGCGGAAGCAGTTGATTACATAGTTGAGAAGCTTCAGGCAAAACACATCATCTGATGACTTGAGGGTCGAAAATAGATACCGCGTTTCTGCTTGCAGAAAAAGCGGGTGATATTTGAGACCCGGCCAAACATGAGGATGAAGCGATTTACAAAGTAAATCAGCGAAATCCGAATATTTGGAGAATTGCGGAAGCATTCATCGAATGCGGAGCAATTCGTGAGTCATAAATACTAAAAAGGAGTCAAAAAATGATTGCAAATACTAATGAACTTAGGGCTGAGTACAAAGGTGTTTACACCTATGCTCAGCAGGTAGACGGAGAACTTACTCCGATCTCTCTTGAACTTGTAGGCAAGGGCAAAGAGCTTGCCAAAGATCTTGGAACAGATGTAACAGCTATCCTTATCGGAGATGGCGTCAAATGCCTTGCTGATACACTTGGAGAATATGGCGCTGACAAAGTCATCGTCATTGATGATCCTGAACTCAAGGATTACAGAACAGAACCCTATGCACGTGCTATGGCTGAAGCTATCAAGAAGTTCAAGCCGGACGTAATGCTCGTAGGTGCAACAGCTATCGGCCGTGACCTTGGCCCCCGCGTTTCAGCCCGTGTCCACACAGGACTTACAGCTGATTGCACAAGCCTTGACATCGGAGATTTCCCGATGGTTCCGGTACCGGGTCAGGAAGACCAGCAGCTTCATCAGCAGCTCCTCATGACACGTCCTGCATTCGGCGGTAACACGATCGCTACTATCGCCTGCCCTGACTATCGACCTCAGATGGCTACAGTCCGTCCGGGCGTTATGCAGAAGGAAGCTCCGGAA
>JAAZDA010000426.1 GCA_012512995.1 Clostridiales bacterium
CCGACGTCGCGGATAACGCCCTTTGCCGCCATCGTACCGAAGGTTATTATCTGGACCACCTTATCACGGCCATATTTTTCCGTGACATAATCTATTACTTCCTGACGTCTTTCAAAAGCAAAATCCACATCGATATCAGGCATTGATACACGTTCCGGATTGAGGAAACGCTCAAAGATCAGGTTGTAGCGCAGCGGATCAAGGTCAGTGATATGAAGGCAATATGAAACGACAGAGCCTGCGGCCGACCCTCTTCCCGGGCCTACGCCTATACCGTGTTCCCTGGCAAAATTTATATAATCCCAGACTATGAGGAAATAATCCACATAGCCCATAGTCTTTATGACATTAAGTTCATATTCAAGACGCTCGCGCACTTTGCCGCCATCAGCCTCATCAGACGGATATCTTTCTTTCATTCCGTCATCGGCCAGCTTCCTGAGATATGTCCAGGAATCATAACCTTCAGGCACATCAAACTGCGGCAGTTTTGTTTTGCCGAACTCTATTGTCACATTGCATCTGTCAGCGATCTTCTGCGTATTCTCCAGCGCCTGCCTGGCGTATGGAAAAAGCGTCTGCATCTCCTCTTCGCTCTTCACATAAAACTGTCCGCCCGGATAGCGCATCCTGTCTTCATCAGCGAGCTTCTTGCCCGTCTGTATGCACAGAAGTATGTCATGAGCCTCTGCATCATCAGCGTAAGTGTAATGACAATCATTTGTCGCAATCAACGGAATCCCAAGCTTTTCGCTCATCCTGAGAAGGCCTGCATTCACCCTCTGCTGATCCTCGCTCCCATCCTGGTGATCCTGAAGTTCAAGGAAGAAATTGTTTTGACCAAAGCAGTCAACATAGCGCAGGGCCGCCTTTTCTGCGCCATCCATGTCATCGCGCGCAAGGTAATGTGCCACCTCGCCGGCAAGGCAGGCAGAAGATGCAATGATCCCCTCGTGGAATTCTCTTAGCAGCTCCATATCTACTCTCGGGCGATAATAATAACCTTCAGTAAATGATCTGCTGACTATTTTCATCAGATTGGAATATCCGGTATTGTTCTCGGCAAGAAGGATCAGATGATAATAACGGCTGTCGTTTGTCCCTGTCTCGCGGTCAAAACGTGACCCCGGCGCGACATATACCTCGCACCCGAGAATCGGCTTTATGCCCGCGTCAAGACAGGCCTGATAGAAGTCGATGACACCGTACATAACGCCGTGATCCGTTATGGCGGCGGCGTTCATCCCGAGCTCTTTCACCCGTTTCACATATTCACTTACTTTGTTGGATCCGTCGAGAAGAGACCATTCCGTATGCGTGTGAAGATGTACAAACATAGCCTTTTCCCTCCCAAATGTTATTCAGAACCGCCCGATAAAACAAATGATCTTGCGACTTCTATGTCTTCCGGTGTCGTGACTTTGATATTCCGGTAATCCGATAATGTAAGCTTTACTTTGTGACCTGTCATTTTCTCTATTACCATCGCATCATCAGTAATTCCAGGTCCGGCAGTCACTTTTTCGTAAGCGTCCTTTGCAAGCTCGAATTCAAAGCATTGCGGCGTCTGTATGATCCAGACATTACGCCTCTCCGGCGTCGCCTTTACAAAACCCGAATCGTCTGAAATCTTCACTGTATCCTTGCTCGGCACGGCCGCCACACAGGCGCCGTTTTTCATGACATCATCGTAAAGATACTGCAGCGTTTCTTCCGATATGAAGGGTCTTGCACCGTCATGAATAAAAACATAATCACACGGCCAGTCAATTGCCTCTATTCCGCATCTCACGGAATCACAGCGCTCGGCGCCGCCAGACACGAATTTCCTTACCCTGCCACCTGCTTCTTCCACCGGCTTCACTATATTCTCCGCCACATAGCCCGCTTCGCCATCCGGAACTACGACCACAATGTCCGTTATTACATGACTTTTCTCGAGAGTCTCAAGCGAATATGACAGAAGCGGTCTGCCGTCTAATTCCATATATTGTTTGCGGACCGATCCGCCCATTCGTGTACCTTTGCCGGCAGCAAGGAGAATTGCTGTAACTCTTTTATCACTCATATATTTTATCCCCGAGCTGCAGATTCGGAATGGCATTCAGGTCAAAACTGCTCTCGTGGCCCTTAAGGTACTCGTAATATGCCGCACACCCTATCATTGCGGCATTATCAGTGCAGAGTATCGGGGGCGGGCAGTAGAATGTGATGCCTTTTGCCTCGCAGGCTTCCTTCATCTGCGCTCTCAGTGCGCTGTTTGATGCAACGCCTCCGGCGAGCGCAAGTTTCGTAAAATGATATTCATCCGCGGCCGCGACCGTGTGCGATACAAGTACATCGACCACTGCCTGCTGGAACGAAGCCGCAACGTCGTATACATTTACGCTCTCATGCTTCATATCCCTCTCGTTCAGATAATTGAGGACAGAAGATTTGATCCCGCTGAATGTGAAATCGTAAACAGAATCCGCGACCTTCCCGCGGGGGAATTCGATAGCGTGGGGAGTACCTTGTTTTGCCGCCTTATCTATCTTCGGGCCTCCCGGATAACCGAGCCCTATCGCGCGTGCGACCTTGTCGAAAGCTTCTCCCGCCGCGTCGTCCCGCGTCGAGCCTATCGTGACGAAATCGGTATAGGAGCGCACATCGATAAGAGAGGTGTGCCCTCCGGAGGCGACCAGCGCGAGAAACGGCGG
>JAAZDA010000427.1 GCA_012512995.1 Clostridiales bacterium
CAGTATAGCATATTTTTTTCTGGTGCCATGAACTAAGTTTTGTTTGACAAAAGGACGATGGTCTCAACGCTCGCGGTCCAGGGGAATTGATCCACAGCTACAGACTTTACTATATGATATCCGGCTTCTGTGAAGGACGGCAGATCTCTTGCAAGGCTTGTCGGTTTGCATGAGATGTAGAGGATATAAGGCACACCAAATGCCAGTATCTTTGGAAGGGCCTTGGGATGTATGCCATCACGCGGCGGGTCAAGGATGATCATATCCGGTTTGTCCTCAACGCTGTCGATGACCTTCAGAACATCCCCTGCAATGAACTCGCAGTTTTCGAGTCCGTTCTTCCTGGCGTTTTCCTTCGCCGCTTCCACTGCCTCTTCTACGATCTCAACTCCGATAACCTTCTTCGCTGCCGGCGCCATAAGCTGCGCGATTGTGCCGGTGCCTGTGTAAAGGTCGAAAACCACAGGCTTTTCATCTGTGCCTTTTCTCATTACCCCGCTCAGGTATTCCCTCGCTGTCTCGTACAACACTTCCGCGCTGTAGCTGTTCGTCTGGAAGAATGAGAAGGGCGTGACATTGAACTTGAGTCCCAGAAGTTCTTCGGTGAAGCTCCCCTTTCCCGTCATGACCTTTGTTCCCTCGTCTTTTACGACGTCAGCGATCGAATCATTTGACGTGTGAAGAATGCCGACGATCCGGCCTTCAAGCTCCAGCGTGGTCAGCTTTTCTACCCACTCATTAATTTCCTCATCATGGTCTTCCTGCGTCGTCGTGACGAGATCCACTAATATCTCCCCGGTGTGCGAAGCCTTGCGGACAAGAAGGTGTCTCAAATAGCCCGTATGCTGGAGCTTCCTGTAGTACGACACTTGTTTTGCCGAGTAGATAGGTCCCCAGAAATCGATTGCCGACTTCAGGATCGCGCGGAAATCGCTGTCGACTATTCTGCAGTCAGTGACTGTGATGATGTCGTAGAATCCGCCTCTCCTGTGCTGTCCAAGCGCAAGCGGACCATCTTTGTATTCGTCTCCGAAAGTGAATTCCATCTTGTTGCGGTATTCCAACATCTTCGGTGACGGCTTGATTCCCTCGAAAACAAGTTTCTCCCTCTGTTCCTCAGGAAGTGCCTCTGTTATTAGCTTTCTGACCTGCTTCTCTTTGAGTTTCAGCTCATCCTCATAGCGAAGGTTCAGCCATGTGCAGCCACCGCACTGCCCGAAATACGGGCATGGCGAGTCTGTCTCAATCGGAGATTTATTTATGATTTCAACGTGGCCGGCTTCTATTTTGTCTCCGCGCTTCTTGCCAGATGTGACCTTGATCTGCTGCCCTGGAACTGCATTTTTTACGACTACCGCGTAGACTGTGCCACTCTCTTCATCCTTTACATGCATGATTCCGCGGTTCGGGAAGTTCACATATTCTATTGTCCCCTGTAAGGTTCTCTCATTCCAGAATTTCTTCATTGAATCATTATCTCCAATTTTTATGATATAAGGGTCAAAAGTGCATTCTGCATTTCTGCTTGCAGAAAAAGCAGTACCGCGTCACTGACACAAGTCATCAGTCATGACC
>JAAZDA010000428.1 GCA_012512995.1 Clostridiales bacterium
ATTAATGCTGAGTTCGACCGTTTTCGCAGAAGTGTGGCAGCGGATTATCTTAATTGGCAGTCCAAGATAGTAAGTGAATACAAAAGGGGTGATCAGTTCATCACTCATAATTTTGATTTCAACTGGGATGTTGATAAGCTGAGCGATAAACAGCAGACCGATCCATATTCTCACGGCATGCAGCAGAGGGTCAATCATTATGAGTCATCAGGAGCAGTGACACTTGCAGGATGCGATATATATCATCCATCGCAGGATGCGCTTACCGGAGCGGAGATTGCATACGGCGGTGACGAGATAAGGATGCTTAAAAATGCGCCGTATCTTGTGCTGGAAACAGAGACGCAGGGCTTCAAATCATGGACGCCGTATCCGGGACAGCTCAGGCTCCAGGCTTACAGTCATCTTGCGAGCGGCGCATGCGGCGTGATGTACTGAACTGGCACTCTATTCACAATAGTGCAGAAACATATTGGAAGGGCGTGCTTTCGCATGATCTTGAACCAGGTGCAGTTTACGACGAAGTATCCCGTATAGGACGTGAATTCAAGGAGCTTTCTCTTCAGATAGCGACATTCAGGAAGAATAACAGGGTCTGCCTGGTAATAGATACGGTCTCCATGGATGCTATAAAATCATTTCCAATGGATAAGAACATCGACTACAATGATGTTTTGCATCTTTATTATGATGCACTTTATGAGATGAATGTTGAGTGCGACGTTCTGGATGTCAATGCTCTGCAGGAAAAGCTGCGCTCGGCTGATGGCAGATGGGATTATGACATGATAGTTACGCCTATGCTGTATTGTGCTTCTGATGACACGGTAGAACTCATTAAGGAATTTACAGCGCAGGGCGGGGTGCTTGTTTCATCGCTCAGATCATTTGTGGCTGACAGGGAGCTGTCAGTTTATCATGACAGACTGCCACACGGGCTTAATGATGTTTTTGGAATGCATTACGATCGATTTACTGACCCGGGAACAATGACACTTCACGGAACTCCTCTGCGTGCATTTGCGGAGCTTATCATCACGGATGGAGCGGAGACGATGGAAGCTTATACGCATCGCTACTGGGGAAAGTACGCCGGAATAACAAAACATGATTACAAGAACGGCTGTGCGTATTACATCGCCTGTCTCTGCAGCAAAGATATGATAAAGAAAGTATATGCGGACGCTCTTGAGTCGGCAGAACTTGTAAGCTCTGTACCGCAGGAGCAGTGGCCTATCACAATAAGAAGCGGAGTTCTTGAAGACGGGTCAAAACTACACTATGTGCTGCATTACAGTGAGAATGAAGAAATATTCTCATGCCCATTTGACAGAGTCACTGAGCTTATCTCCGGCAAAGAGTATGAAAAAGGAGATTCAATCACGCTTGGAGACTGGGACGTGAGAATACTCAGGGAACATTCTGCGGCAAACAATATTCATAACGAGAAATCCAATGGCGAATGCAACGGTGACATCTGTCAGATAATGTGCGCCGATGATAATACGTGAGAGTGCGGCAAGGCATGTCCAGCCAAAACCGATGGCGAACAACAGGGATTGCATAGAGGCGAGTTTTGGCTGGATCTGCGGTATGAGGCAGAGCAGCATCATGGCAGATGCTGCGGCAACATGACCTGAAGGAAAGGACTTGAATTCATCAGCGCCAATACCGGTAGCGATCAATGAGCTTTTCAGCCCATCCCCGATTTGCCACCATGGCATAAAGTATGCACGTGCATCAGATGCAACTAACCGCATTCTGGCACGGCCCCAGGGAATTTTTATCATGTTTACTATGAGGGTCGTCGCAATGATGGTGACCAATATGGCCAGAGCAACACGAATGACATTGCTGCGTTCTGCGCCGCGGCAGAGATGAAACGTGCCGAAAAACACAATAGCGCTGCATATCATGCCGACGCAGAGCGGATAATAAAACGGTAGTTTTACATACAGAGATGGAAGCACGATGGACAGTGCGGTTCCGAGTGTTGTAAGAAGAATGCCGCCGACACATTGAAACGCCGCAGATGATCGGTGCTCTTTATCGCGCCCGGCAAGCAACATGCTTCCGACAACAATGAGACCCAGGGTTGAAGGGTATTCTCCGAAAGCAGCAAAAAGTATCCCGAACCAGTTGGATGCGTCGTAAAGTGAGCATGAAATCGGGTAATCAAAGAAAGATCCGATCACCATCATGATCATAAATAAGGCAGCAACTGACCAGCAGGTCTTGCGAGATGACAGAATGATCTTCATAGGTATAATGGCCTCGTTTGTTTTGCTGTGATAAAACCCGGCAAATGATTTGTTCGCATTTACAATACCACATTAACATCAAGAGTGAAGAGTATCACATGAAATTAACGGTCGTTATTGAGTGGGGAGAAAAAGAAGTATGAGTAAGAGATATATTGCGGATCAGCATTTCTTTGATGATGATGTGAGGGTCAAAATGGATAAGCGCCCGTTCGACAGCTACGAAGAAATGAACAGCTACATGATAGATCAGTGGAACAGCGTTGTCAGAGGCGGAGACGATGTTTATGTGCTCGGAGATATGTTTGACTGGAAGGACGCAGGTTCTGCCCAGCAGATCAACAAGGTACTTCATAAACTCAAGGGCAGAATAGTTTTGCTGAAAGGAAACCATGATATATGGCTCAAGAAGAAGGACATAGACCTTGCGCGTTTTGAAAAGATCGAGACACAGATAGAGACGGGCGATAAGAAAAAGGAAGTCCTGCTAAACCATTATCCTATACTTTTCTTCGGCAAGAACCACGCAAAGTCACCGGACGGAGGCCTGAAAAAGTTCATGCTGCACGGTCATGTCCATGATTCTCCGGAGGCAAAACTCCTGTATGAGATGGAAGAAATGGCAGCAGGGCGCTCATTTGAGACAGCTCACGACGGCGTAGAACCAATGGTCTGCAATCTAATCAACTGCTGGTGCGGATACTCGGACTACAAACCGCTGACACTGAATGAGTGGATCAGTTTGAAAGATAACAAAACAGACCGGTAATTGTTATACTATTAGGGAAGATTTAATCCGACAAATAAAGGTGAACATCAGAGGCTACAATTAGACAAGGGGTCATAAATGAACAAAACAGTGGCGGAACCTATTATTAAAAAAATCGACGATAATGTAAATGGTCTGGATCAGTTTGGAACATCGATGACAAATGCAGGTGGGAAGGCCAAGAAAATTTTGCTGGATTTTCCGACTGTATATATTCACAATTGGAAGGATTCTGATGATTATGAAGTTTATGTTGGTGAATCAAACGATATTATTAAAAGAACAAAACAACACTATGATGCAGCAATTGACAGCAGAAACTGGCAACATGAATTGATTGAAAATAAAGCAGTTCTCTATATAATTGGTCATGAGCATTTTAATAAATCTATGACGCTGGATATTGAAAACAGGCTGATGCATTACATAATGAGTGTTGATAAAGTAAAACATGTCTGTAACCTCAGGGATAATCCACAGACAAGTTATTACCCTGTTGAAGAACTTGATGATATTTTCAGAAAAATTTGGAACCAATTGAGAAAAGATAACAAAGAACTGTTTCCATCAGAGGCTGAAATAAAGGATTCTGCTATATATAAAGCATCGCCTTTACATAAGCTCACAAAAGAACAGGGCAAAGCAAGAGATCTGATAATTGAAAAAGTACGTGAGGCAATGAAAAACAATGAGAAGAACCAGCTGATATTTGTTGAGGGAGAAGCTGGTACTGGTAAGACAGTGCTTAACAGCAGCACGTTTTATGAATTATATTGTCAGGCAGAAGAGTCAGGGAACAGAATAGATGATTCAGATGATCTTGATGAGAATTATGTAAAAAGAGGAATACGATGTTCCCTTATAGTTAACCATGATGAACAGCTTACAGTATATGAGCAGATCGCTGACAAGCTGGGGCTTACAGAAAAATACGGAGAGGTCGTATGTAAGCCGACAAGATTCATTAATCTTCATACTCCGGATGATCCGATAGATGTTGCTTTTGTTGATGAAGCTCACCTGCTCCTGACTCAGGGCAAACAATCATACAGAGGGAACAATCAGCTACAGGACATAATAGATCGCGCAAGAGTGACTGTGGTCATGTTTGATGAGAATCAGATTCTGACAACGGAACAATACTGGGAAGCGAAAAGCCTTGAGAAATATAGAAACATGGCCAAGAAAGCCAATAATTATATTGTTTTGGATGAACAGCTCAGAATGCGTGCGGACAAAGCTACGAATGATTGGATCGATTCATTTACTAAACAGGGGGTCCTGAAAAAAATACCTAAGCCAGCAGGAGGATATTCCATAAGAATATTCGATGATCCATGGCTTATGGATGATGAGATAACAAAGAGAGCTGAATCAGCGGACACATCGCTTTCCAGATTGATAGCCACATATGATTGGGATTATAGCTCTAAAAGAAGGCCAGATGAACACATTGGGAAATACTACTGGAGTGTTTGTATTAAGAATAATAAAAAAGATTGGGAAAAACCTTGGAACAGGGAATTGGCGCTAAAATTTAACAAGGTAGAGAAAAAAGAAACGAAAAAGCTGTCATGGGCCGAGCAGAAGAAAACAGTGGGAGAAGTGGGATCAACATTTACTATCCAGGGCTTTGATCTTAACTATGCCGGAGTTATTCTGGGCCCTTCGGTGAAATACAGGAATGGAAGGATAATATATGATCCTTCAGCCAGCCATAATGATAAGGCAACGAGGTACAGAACTTTATCAGACGGAACAAAGCAGAAGTTCGGAGAATCTCTGGTCAAACACGAGGTGCGTGTCCTTATGACACGCGGTGTCAACGGAATGTATATATATGCATGTGACGACGAACTGCGCGAAGCGCTTATGAAAGCAGCAATGTAGAGCCGCTTCGGGCGCATCCGCAAAAGAAGAATACGAAATGAGGATAATTATGAGACAGGATACAGTGGATCGAATAAGAAAGTTTTCAGAAGACCGTGACTGGGATCAGTTTCATTCACCGGCAAATCTTGCAAAGTCTATTTCTATAGAAGCTAATGAACTGTTGGAATGCTTTCAGTGGAATGATACTGAATATGATATGCCCCAGGTAAAGGAAGAACTTGCGGATGTTATTGTCTATTGTCAGAACATGTTGGATAAATTGGGCTTGGATGCCGACACAATAGTAAACAGCAAGATGGAGCAGAACGAGGCGAAGTATCCGGTAAATAAATCAAAAGGTAACGCGACAAAGTACAATAAGTTATAAATCTCCCAGCTATGTCTGTTGAAGAGGTCTATGACATTTCAGGACTTCAATCATAAGAAGAATAAGTTATTGCAGCTGAACAAATTTATCGAATCTTGGCAGAACGATCGAGAGCTTTCCTCTTTCAGGAGCTATGACGATGCCCTTTTTTAATAGTCGGGCGCGGTAAGGAGAGAAATTAGACTTATTCAGGCTAAGATTGTTCATAATATCACTGACAGCCATTTTATCAAGAGGATCCATGGGGACTTTGGGAGCACGGTATAGAAAAGTGAGTGACTTTTCATTCTGAAGAAGGTTGATGTTTTCAAACAGACCTGTCATAAGCAGGAAAACAGGGAAATCCTGACGGATCATGATTTGAAATGAGCTTACGAAGACTCTCACAAAATCATTGTTTGTAACTTCATCGATGGTTATAAGTACTCGTTTTTTCTTGTTCTTCACTATGCGCAGCATTCTGTCGATGGCCATTTCGATATCAGATACCGGGGTCGCTCCTTCTATGGAGAGACCGATTCCAAGTAATGAGAGATCGATCCTGGCTTTTGTAAATGCAGGTTGAAGGTGTTCGCTCACATATAGTTTTGATGCCATTGCATTAAGAAGATCACGTTCGGGATTCAGATTAAGCACGATCCAGTCGGAATCACTGCCAAGTTCATCAGCAATCTGTGTCATCATGACTGTTTTGCCTGACCCGCGCACACCTGTTAGCATATAGACCTGATTTGATGGCTTTTCTTCTCGGAATGTTCTGAGGATCTCGTCAGTTTGTGGTATGCGGGAAATATATTCTTCCGGGCTTTTTCCGAAAGACAGGGTAAAAGGATTTCCTGGTCTCATGGTGAATTACCTCCGTATTGTGTGACTGATTGAGAAGAGTTTACGTTCATACTCGCCTGACGCTTATACCTTCAGGTCACATTTATACTTTTTGAGAACTTTTATACTCGTTTATACTTCTTAGATTATTTTATACTCGTTTATACTTTATAGCAATCTGGGTTATTAGAAAATGTAGAAGAAGGTGATTTGTCATGTCGGAAGTGTCTGATTTTTTCAGAATTCAGCAGGCGGAGAGAGTTGATAAATTACGAATTCTCAATCAGTACGCAAGAGAAAACCAGATCCTGTTTACGGGGTCATCGCTCATGGAGCAGTTTCCTGTAGAGGAGCTTCTTCGTGATGAACAGATCGACATCTGTATTTATAACAGGGGAGTATCGGGATTCACTACAGAAGATATGCTGGCCAATATGGAAGAGATGGTCTTTGGATGTAAACCTTCAAAGATTTTCATCAATATTGGGACGAACGATATCGGAGCGAAGGATTATTCCGAGGACAGACTCATCAGGAACTACAGGGAGATCCTGACTGAGATAATGAACAGATTGCCTGAAGCTGCAGTATATGTAATGGCATATTATCCCGTCAATGAGACGGAGAAAATGCCTGATTCCGTAAGGAGAGCAAAGGCGTTCATGAATCGCAACAACGCCAATATTGGTAAAGCCAACATGCGACTCGCAAGACTGTCTGAAGAGCTTGGGCTCGGATTTATAAACGTTAACGAGGGGCTCACTGACGAGACCGGAAAACTCAGGAAAGAGTACACACTGGAGGGTATACATATGTACGCAAATGCCTACAGGATCATACTTCACAATATGATGCCGTATATGGTTTATTGAGTTTTGCGGTATTCGCTCGCTGAGACGCCTGTGTATTTAAGAAAGAATTGCGCGAAGTAGCTTTGAGATGAAAAACCGGTGCACTGCGCAATGTCTGAAATGCTGTAATCGGTGCTCCGCAGCAACTCCTGGCTCGCTTTGATGCGTACTTTGCACAGATAGTTGATGGGAGAGCAACCGCAGTATTTGTTGAAAACATGAACAAGATAATACTTGTTGAGGTGAGATATGTCGGCAAGTTTATCAAGTGTTATTTCCGTGGTGTAATTTGAATCCATATATCTTTTGAGCTTGACACACTCTCTGCTGATCTTGGTGGAAGGAGACACATCAAAAGCAAAATCAGTCCTTCTGATCAGTTTTAATATCAGTACATCAAGCAAATCCTGACATATCCTGTCAGATTCTTTTTCATTGTTCTCAAGTTCAAGCAGCATGGTGTTCATGTAAAAAAGAAGATCCTGTTGTTTGCTGTCGCAGTGGAATATCAGATGCTCTTTATTACCCTCAAATGAAAATGAAATATTCTCCACGCCTACACTTATATACTCAAGAGGCACATTGCCAATCGATTTTTCTGTGTGGGCTGTTCCGGAATTTACAATGACAAAATCATTCTTGCTTATAGTGTGATCTGTATTGTCCACCTGGAATAATCCGTTTCCGCCTATCACATAGAAAAGCTCAGTAAATTGATGAATATGAAGAAGGCTTGACCAGTCATTTTCAAATTTTGAATAAGTGACATACAGCAGCTTACTGTCCTGAGCGGTGCTGCCGGGATCCTTCATTTCAAATCTTTCGTTTGACATCAGAATGCCTCTCTACAGAAAAACGGAAACTTTAGTGAAAATGAGATACTTGTTTTGCAATAGCTGGCTGAATCGTTGATAAGATTACAATAGCAGGAAAATATTACTAAAGCAATAAAACTAAAACTGAGAGCAACAAAACCGTATTTTGGGCAGCCGTCTCTTGATACACTATAAGTAAAAGACTGACGCATAATGCGGCGCAAATGCAACTTATAAAGGAGAACAACCTGATGAACAGTAAGGGAAGAGTGACGATACCTACAGACATAGATGTAATAGAGCAGACTAAGGAGATTGCAGCATTATGGGGTGCGGACGCGGTCCGCGACTGCGATGGGACAGATTTTCCTCAGGAGCTCAAGGATTCCGGACTCAAGGTCTATTCGACTTATTACACAACAAGGAAGGATAACGAGTGGGCAAAACAAAATCCCGATGAGATTCAGCAGATGTATATCATTACCCCGCTTGTCACGGCTGTTTCTGACAGACTTCAGATTATACTCATGAAGGGCCTTTATCCTGATATGTTAAAGCCCAACAGCCACGATGACATAAAAAGGTGGTGGGAAGTCATCGACAGGACAACGGGAAAAACTGTTCCGACGGATCAGTGGTCATACGATGAGGAGACCACGACTGTCGAGCTTGTGAGCATCGCGTTTCACGAGTATACCGTGAGTTTTCTGGCGTACATTCTCTGGGATCCGGTACATATGTATAATGCTGTCATCAATGTCTGGAAAGACGTTGAGCATCAGATGACATTCGATGTGAGACAGCCCAAAACACATGCGTATACGATGAAGAGGCTTCGCAGGTTCATCGAGGAACATCCTTATGTCGATGTTCTTAGATTCACTACGTTTTTCCATCAGTTCACGCTGATATTTGACGAAAAAGCGCGGGAAAAATATGTGGACTGGTTTGGATATTCGGCGTCAGTCAGTCCATATATTCTGGATCAGTTCGAAAAAGAGCAAGGATATAAATTCAGACCGGAATTTATAACAGATCAGGGTTTCTACAATAACCAATACAGAATACCGTCCAGAGAATACATGGATTTCATCAGATTCCAGAACCGTGAAGTCACAAAGATAGTCCGTGAAATGGTCGACATCACACATTCTTACGGCAAAGAAGCGATGATGTTCCTGGGAGATCACTGGATCGGGACAGAGCCGTATATGGACGAGTTCAAAACAATTGGCCTTGATGCAGTTGTCGGCAGTGTGGGAAATGGTGCCACATTGAGACTCATAAGTGACATTGAGGGTGTCAAATATACTGAGGGCAGATTCCTGCCGTATTTCTTCCCGGACACATTCCATGAAGGAGGAGATCCTGTAAAAGAAGCCAAGATCAACTGGGTGACGGCAAGAAGGGCCATACTCAGAAAACCCATAGACCGCATAGGATACGGCGGTTATCTCAAGCTGGCGGCAGAGTTCCCTGAATTTGTCGAATATGTCGAATCCGTGTGCAACGAATTCCGCGAACTGTACGCAAATATCAAGGACACAAAACCATATTGTGTAAAAAGGGTGGCAGTGCTCAATTGCTGGGGCAAGATGCGTTCATGGGGAAATCACATGGTACACCACGCAATCTATTATCCCCAGAACTACTCGTATTTTGGAGTGATCGAAGCGCTCTCGGGGGCACCATTTGACGTATCATTTATAAGTTTTGACGACATAAGGAATGACCCGGATATCCTTAAGAAAATCGATGTGATAATAAATGTCGGCGATGCTGATACGGCGCAGTCCGGCGGGCAGTGGTGGTGTGAGCCGGATATAATAGAGCCAATCAGCAGATTTGTGTATGAAGGCGGAGGTATTATCGGCGTAGGTGAACCTACAGCGCATCAATCAGAGGGACATTTCTTCCAGCTGTCAAATGTTTTCGGCGTGGATGAAGAACGCAATTTTACTTTGGGTTATGACAAATACAACTGGGAAGAGCACGATCATTTTATAACAGAAGATGTCAGCGGGGATATTGATTTCGGAGAAGGAAAGAAGAATATTTACGCTTTCGAAGGGACAGAGATCCTGGTTCAGAGAGATAAGAATGTGCAGCTTGCCGTAAATGTTTTCGGATCTGGCAGGGCAGTTTATATAAGCGGACTTCCCTATAGTTTTGAGAACAGCAGAATGCTATATCGTGCGATCCTCTGGAGCGCGGGCGCTGAAGGCGAGATCCACAAATGGTTCTCCGACAATTACAATGTAGAAGTGCACGCTTATCCTGAAAATGGTAAGTACTGTGTAGTAAATAATACATATGAGAGCCAGCACACAAGGGTCTACAAGGGCGACGGATCATCATTCGATGTCGATCTGGAGGCTAATCAGATAATATGGCATGAAATTTAGAATCGAGAGCAAAGCATAACAGACACGCCGAACAGCATGACAGGACGACCAGGTTTACGGCCGTCCTTTTTGTGTTGTGATTCGTATACACATATAAGGCAATTGATGTATAGGGAACAAGGCGGGTGTTTATATGAAGAGAGTATTACGAGTTATTTTGATCATTCTACTGGTATTGGTAATAGCAGCAGGAGCATTTCTTGCCTGGCTTACAATTACGGAGTACAAGCCTGAGGATAATGAAGAAGTATCCGTTGTTTCTCAAGGCAAAACAAAAGCTGTCTCGCAGGATTCGATTAACATAGTATCCTGGAACATCGGATATTGCGG
The DNA here is from genome assembly GCA_012512995.1 of Clostridiales bacterium. Classification (GTDB taxonomy): domain Bacteria; phylum Bacillota; class Clostridia; order Lachnospirales; family Lachnospiraceae; genus CAG-791. Next base: position 10,517 of record JAAZDA010000428.1, read on the forward strand.
CCTCGGAAAGAATGAAAGTTTTGTCATGGACGGAGGAAGTGGCAGCGGTAAGCCGCAAAGCCGCGAAGTCATGACATCATATTATGATGGCATTGAGAAGACACTGGCTACGCAGAATGCAGACATATGTATTCTTCAGGAAGTCGATTCAGACGCTGACAGGAGCTATCACATTGATGAAGTAACATCTCTTCAAAATGACCTTGGCATAGCCCAGAGTGCATACGCGCTTAATTATTCATGCAACTTTGTACCATACCCATAGCCTCCGATAGGAGAGGTCCATGCAGGAATACAGACTCTGACTGATCTGAAGATAGATGAGGCGGAAAGAATTTCATTGCCCTGCCCTTTCAAGTGGCCCCTCAGGATCGCTAACCTCAAGCGCTGCCTGCTGGTCAGCCGCATAAAGCTGGAGGACACAGATAAAGAACTTGTCATTGTAAACCTTCATCTTGAAGCCTATGACGATGGAGAAGGAAAGGCAGCGCAGACTGCGGAACTCATTGATCTGCTTGAGGAAGAATACGCCAAGGGCAATTATGTGATTGCGGGCGGTGATTTCAATCAGAGTTTTCCAGGTTCTCTTGATGCCTGGCCAATTATTGATGATGAGACCTGGATGCCAGGAATTCTTGATGAAAGTACACTTCCCGATGGGTGGTCATTTGCATCTGACACCGAGACACCATCCTGCCGCCTGCTGAATAAACCATATGACCCTGATGATCAGACAAGTCAGCACTATGTCATTGATGGATTTATCATCTCGCTGAATGTGGAAGTGACTTCAGTCAAAACAATTGATACCGGTTTTGAATACTCGGATCACAATCCTGTGAGATTGAGTGTAAAACTGGATTGACCATAAGGAAGAGAGTATAGCAAAATGGACAAAACAAATGCTATCTTTGAGTAGATGCCGGGATCGTGAAGTATCATTTCGAAACAATATCTGGACACAGAGTGGATACAGGATATTCTAAGGCTTGACATGTGATAGAAAACGCTTGTCAAGCCACAAAATTAAAGGAAAAACCAGGGAGACTTTATGTCAGTAGAAAATGGCGAATGGATAATGCATGGCGTGGAGGAGAGTGACCCGTGCTGCCTTCGTACAGTCGA
>JAAZDA010000429.1 GCA_012512995.1 Clostridiales bacterium
GAGCTCATTATTTCAATCCCTTCGAACAGCAGTCCGAAAGAGAAAACGACCATGCCTATGCTCTTGATCTTTTCTTTTTTGGAAAGAAAGTTGACGATGAAGCCGATGAATATAATAGGGAAAATATAGTCTGAAATCTTGAATGCTATGAGCTGCGCTGTCATCGTGGTGCCGATATTGGCACCGAAGATGACAGAGATCGCCTGCGGCAGACCCATGAGACCGGCACTGACAAAACCTATTACCATGACCGTTGTCGCAGAGCTGGACTGCAGGATCGCAGTCACGAGTGCTCCGGCGAGTGCACCCATTATCGGATTCTTTGTCAGAAATCCGAGTATCTTTTTCATCTTTTCTCCGGCGGCTTTCTGAAGTGCTTCGCTCATGCTGTTCATTCCATACAGGAACAGCGCAAGACCGCCAAGCAGACCGAATAATACCGTAAGGTTCTCTTTCATAATACCTCCCTGACGGAGCAGCTCATGCAACAGGTCCTGTCACATTGCCCGTCCGTGCTGATTAACCGCGAATACGTTCTTTGATTCGTCTCTTTTCTACTTTACGTTTCCTTTACATTTTATATAGCCCCGAATAATCGTCGATACCAGCACTGTGTAAAGAATATGTTAAATCCATGTAAAGTCACGGACTGCCATGCTTAACCGGAAATTAACGGTTTTGTGGTAGATGGCACTCGTGACAGTGGATAAAGTGAAAATGAAAACAGGTGAAAAGCATGAGAAGACGAAGACAGACGGAGCAGGCAGAACTCCGGAATGGAGGAAATATGATGACAATGAAAGAATACAGAACAAGAAGAAAAGCTGATATAGATGAAATAGTTGCAGATACCACACGCTGCGGAATAATTGGTTTTGCCGTGGCTGTGTTGTCCGCAGTCGTAATAAAAGGACTTGGAGGCAGCATATTTACAGAACAGGGAATAACATCTTTCATCTTTGTAATCGTAATGACCGTAATATCTGTGGCATTCCTTATAAAATGTGCGTTGGTGATGAGACGACAATGACATTGCGTATTATCAGAGTTGATAGCGAAACTGACATTGCGTATTATCAGAGATCATGATGATTCTGACATTGCGCTTTTCCAAAATCATATGTATCCCATTGAGGTAAGACCCGGCAAAAACTATTAGTAAATTCAAATAGTTTTTGCCGGGCTTATCATATCTTCTTTGTGTCAACAGCGCCCTCATGTACTCCAGTGATGGAATATGCCACCCATTCAGCAATGTTCGTGGCGTGATCGGCGATCCTCTCGAGGTATTTGGAGACCATGATGAGATCGACTTCATGCTCGGCATTCACACCGTTCTTTTTTACGATCGAATCGGTAAGTTCTTTTCTGACTGAGCTGAACATCCTGTCGACGATATCGTCGTTTGCCTCGACTCGCCCCGCAAGTTCCAGGTTCTTGGACACGTAAGATGAAACGCTGTCTGTCACCATCCTGGCGGCTTCCTGGCTCATCTGTCCGATGAGCGCAAAATTGCTGGCTTCTGTTATATTCGCCGAAATAATTATCTCCGCTATGTCTGATGCCTGATCCCCTATGCGCTCCATATCAGTAATCATTTTGAGGGCGGCGGAGATCTGCCTTAAATCCCTGGCCACAGGCTGCTGCTGCAGGAGAAGCTTGAGGCAGAGTCTCTCAATGTCCTTCTCACACTGGTCTATCTCAGCATCAGCCTCGATGACCTCCCTGGCCTGATTGATGTTTCCATTAAGAAGAGCTTTAGTTGCCGTGTTTATTGCGGTTTCACACAAGTTGCCCATTGTCGTGAGCTGACGGCTCAATAGAGAAAGCTCTAAATCAAATCTGTTTCGTGTCATTGCTTACCTCCAAAATTTAAACGATTTTTACATACACAGCCGCGCAGGTTCGCATTGTGAACCTGCCATACCAAACAGGCAGCTTTTCGCTTGTTTGGTATTGCTTAACCAAATCTTCCTGTTATGTAGTCTTCAGTCCGCTTGTCCTGCGGAACAGAGAAAAGAGTTTCGGTGACGTTGTACTCAACAAGTTTTCCCAGCAGGAAGAAGGCGGTGTTGTCAGAGATACGGCTTGCCTGCTGCATGTTGTGTGTGACGATCACGATGGTAAAGTCTTTCTTTAGTTCGAGCGCAAGATCCTCAATTCTGCTGGTCGAGATGGGATCCAGGGCGGATGTCGGTTCATCCATGAGAATGACCTGAGGTTCGACAGCGAGAGTGCGCGCTATACAAAGGCGCTGCTGCTGTCCTCCGGAGA
>JAAZDA010000430.1 GCA_012512995.1 Clostridiales bacterium
CTCACGTATCTTGAGAGGGAAAAGGCTGTTAATACAGTCTATGACGGCAAAGGGATAAGGCTGGATATTCTGGCAAGAGCAACAGGCAAAGTCTACAACGTCGAAATGCAGAACAGGCGCGTGGATGACATTACGAAGCGCAGCAATGGTGAATGGAGGCATGATTATATGATGTTCGAATCGATGATGCAGGATAAGTACCGTGAGGGGCATAAAGAAGGAAAAGCTGAAGGCAAAGCTGAAGGAGAGGCCAGCGGTGAAAAGCGCGGAATTCTCAAAGGCAAAGCTGAAGGCAAGGCTGAAGGCAAAGCTGAGGAGCGTACTCTTCTATGCCGGATCTTCAAATTGTCACGTGATGGTCTTAGTTACGCCGATATCGCAAAGGAAGTCGATATGCCAGAGAATGAAATTAAGAGTATTCTCGGATAGTAGTCCAGTATGGCTGCCGGCCCTTTGGAGTGGCTCGGGTCTGCCAGACAAGTTAATATAGGGTTTACAACCCCATTGATAAGGTGTCTCGAATCCTTTACTTACAAGATACTCAAAACCTGTAAACCCTTTGGAATCTATAAAACCATCAAGATCAGTTCCTGCCGGGATCGTAATGCATCTCCTTGCGTGCTTCTCATCGGTGAATCTGATTTTCACCGTCAGATCCGGTCTTTTTGCAAGTGCATCTATAACATTTCTGTAAAAGCTTGTCCACTTGTCCGTATCAATAATAACTTTGGCATTCTGAGCAGCACTTGATATCTTGTCTGCTGAGTTTCTGTTAAACATCAGGTAAGCACTGTTGGCTTCTGTCATCCGCATATCTATATGTCCGCACTTCTTGCACTTATAAACAAGCTGTGCGTCCGTACTTCTTTTTTGTCATATTATTCTCTCATAATAATTTTTTTGCATTTGTTTTGCCTTATTCAGCGGATTGTCATCTTCCGCTTCTTAATGAACCAGAGGTAATAGATCACGAACGCCGCCGAGGATATGATCCAGGATATCGGGTAGCTGAACATGACGGAATTGAGAGTGTGAACGAGCGGCACCACGGTGTAAAGCCAGGCAATCCTGATCACACAGACGCCGACGATCGTGATGATCGTGGGAACGAGGACATCGCCCATGCCCTGCAGCGCCGACGCGAAAATTTCGATACATATGTATGTGATGAATGTCGGCGCCATGAAATCAAGTATTGCTGTTGCAATAGTGATGACGCCCGCATCGTTTGTGAATATGCGGATAAGTGTGTCTCCGAAGGTGACAAATACCATAATCATAACGAGAGTGAACAACGTAGTGATAAAGAGTGCCTGTCTAAGGCATTTGCGTACTCTTGCGTACTTGCCGGCGCCGTAATTCTGCCCGATGAAGGTCGTGACTGCCACTCCGAGCGAGTTGATGATCATCCAGAACAGCGCATCTATCTTGCCCCATACTGTCCATGCAGCGACTGTATCCGTGCCAAAACCATTGATCGCCGCCTGTATGACCACGTTCGTCATGGAGTACATGAGCGAGCGAAGTGCCGACGGAATGCCGATTACCATGATTTTTCTGAAGATATCACGATCGATCCTGATCCTGCGAAGATCAAGATGCAGGTAATCGCCTTTAATGTTTACGAGATATACGACCGCTGCGATCGCGCTTACGTACTGCGAAATAATGGTCGCCCACGCGGCTCCGGCAACGCCCCAGCCGAGAACAGCTACCATCACGAGATCGAGGACTATATTCGTCAGCGTGCCCGCCACAAGAAAATAAAAAGGCTGCCTGGAATTGCCCGCTCCGCGAAGAATCGCGGCGCAGAAATTGTAGACCATGTTGCCGATCATGCCGAGTGCGAAGATCTGCATATAGAGCACGGACTGCGCCATCAGCTCGTCAGGCGTTGACATCGCCCGCAGCATAATGCCGGAAAAGAAGAACATTACGACCGTGAGGATCACGCCTCCGATGAGCGCGATTGCCATCGAAGTGTGCACTGTTTTGCTGACTTCCGCCTTGCGGCCGGCGCCGCAGAACTGTGCAACTATAACGGATGCGC
>JAAZDA010000431.1 GCA_012512995.1 Clostridiales bacterium
CCGGAGCTCGACAGGCTACAGAAGAAGTACGGAGATGATCCCGAAAGGCTTAATCTTGAAATGGTGGACTTGTACCGCCGCCACAAAGTGAACCCTGCTACAGGCTGCCTTCTGCCTTTTGTCCAGCTCTTTCTGATTTGGCCAATATTTTACGTGGTAAAAGCACCGCTTCGTTACATATCTCAGGTGTCGAAAGAAAACATCGCGAGTTTAGCATCCTTCTTGTTTTCCAAAACGGCGATTACAGAGCAAGCTGTTAAGATGATCGGGAGTGATGATATTCCGATACTCCGTGCCTTTCAGCAGAATGCAGAGTTACTGCCGGAAGCCGTCAAGCAAGGATTCATCAAGATGGGTCAGGTCATTGATCTGAATTTCCTCGGCATTGATCTTTCTATGCAGCCGCAGTGGCATCCGGACTACTTGTTTGGCGCTGAATGGCAGACGTATCTTCCGCTTCTGATTCTTCCTGTCCTGGTACTTCTGACAACGCTTCTACAGATGAGACTCACAACACTGATGAAGCCGAATCGTCTGGCTGACAAGGACGCCAAGGAACGGGCAAGAGCTAATCCGGCTCGCAAGGACCAGGTTCCTGAGAACAACATGGAAAATACGATGAAGATCATGACATGGACAATGCCGGTTATCATGTTAATCACCACGTTCAGCATGCCCTCAGCAATGGCTCTTTACTGGTTGATTGGTAACTTCATGGCTATTATTCAGCAGTTTGTTATCTACATCATGTTTACAAGACCGATGGAGCACAAGAAGGCAGAGATGGAAATACTGAAGGCACAGGCCTTCGGAAAATCCGTCCCGGCAGAGGCCTCCGTGACAGAGTCCGGTTTTGGTTCTAAGAAAAAGAAACGCTGATACGCGTTTGAATAGAGGGAGGCACTTATGGAAAAGTCAGTCACAAAAACCGCCAAGACCGTTGAAGAGGCGATCGCCTTGGCAGTCGCAGAACTTGGCGTATCGGAAGATGAAGCCATTGTAGAAGTTATTGACGAAGGAACATCGGGTGGATTTCTGGGAATTGGCAAGAAGGCCGCTACTGTTAAGGTTACAGTTGACGTAGTAGAGGATGAACCGGTGTATTACGGGGATGATGAGACCTTTGAAGGAGATGCGGTCAGCGAGTCAGAGGATCAGGCCGTATCGTTTGTTGCTGAGATATTATCGGGTATCGGCATCCATGGCAAACTGGATTCTTATCGCGAGGGTGAAACAATTTTCATCAATATTTCAGGACAGGATTGTGGAGCCGCTATCGGACGTCACGGTGAAACCCTTGACGCGATCTCCTACCTCACTTCTTTAGTGGCAAATAAGTACAGTGAAGATCATGTGCGCGTATCTCTGGATATCGGTGGCTACAAGAAGCGCCGTGAATCCGTATTGATTTCTATCGCTCAGAAGGCCGCCGTACGAGCTACACGTTCAGGCAGACCTGTTGCTTTGGAAGCAATGAATCCGGCAGAACGCCGCATCGTGCACTCCTCGCTACAGACGGTGTCGGGTATATCAACACACAGCGAAGGGGAAGAGCCGAACCGTAAGGTTATTATCACTCCTTCTTCACGGACTAACGGTAACGAGGTGTAATCGTGCCGGTCGATCGTCCTTACTGCGCTTGTGCAACACCTCCCGGTACGAGCGGGATTGCCGTCATCCGAATGGCGGGATTAGGTTCTGCCGAGTTGATGGACCGAGTATTTACCATTCGCCGTACCTTCGGCGAGGCGAAGAAGGTATCACAAATTCCCGGTTACACAGTAGCGTACGGCGTTTTGTCAGACCCGGAAGACGGGCATAAGATTGACGAAGTCGTTTGCACTCGTTTTACCGCTCCGCACTCATATACAGGTGAAGACAGTATTGAGATCTCCTGCCATGGCGGTATAGCCGTGCAACAGGAGATTCTTCGCGTTTTAATCCGAAACGGAGCGAGACCGGCTGAGCCTGGAGAATTTACTAAGAATGCCTTTCTGGCAGGAAAAATCGACTTGTCACAAGCTGAGGCTGTCATGGATGTGATATCGGCTGAGTCAGCATTAGCGCTTTCCTCGGCCGAAATCCAACTTACAGGAGCACTTAAGAATCGCATTCGAGAAATATCTTCCGATCTTTATACGAGCTTTGCTGCATTAGAGATGCTCGTAGAGTTTCCTGAGCACGAAGATACGCCGCAAAATGTGAATGCTCTCCGTATGAAAATGCAGGACTCGCTTTTAGCAATGAATCCGGCAGAACGCCGCATCGTGCACTCCTCGCTACAGACG
>JAAZDA010000432.1 GCA_012512995.1 Clostridiales bacterium
ATCTTCTTCAGAAAATCAAACATATTGGCGAGTCCGAAAAGGCCCCAGGGCGTTGCTTCCACCGGAATTATGACCTTGTCTGACGAACACAGGATATCTGTCACCCAAATGCCGAGCGTCGGCGGTGCATCGATCAGAATATAGTCATACTCCCCGGATCCCTTCACAGTGGAGAGCAGCTTTCTCAGGATAAATTCGCGATGCTTCTTCGCCCCGAGCTCTATTTCGATAGAACTCATAAGAAATGATGAAACAATAATGTCTATGTTCTCATTATCAGTATGCTGTATGTACGATGAGAGATCTTTGCCTCTTGTCACCGCATCGTATAGATTGTTCCTGTTGCCGGCACATTCGAGCACCTTATCTTCATCGAAGAAAGACAGAGACAGATTCATCTGCATATCGCCGTCGATGAGCAGGATCTTCTTTCCCATTATGCCCAGCGCACTCGCCAGATTCGAACATGTGGTAGATTTTCCACTGCCGCCTTTGTTATTGGCAAAACAAATTACATTTGTCATGCTTCCACCATGTCATAGCTTACATGTGAATAATTGTTATTTCCTGCGGGAGAATGCGCGCTGTACTAATTTGCTCCGCTTTTCCCGGGATACAGGCATTCAACACCGTATCTGTCAAAAAACTCCATCCACGTTGATGAAGGCTTTTCATCAGTTATTATAGTATCAATGTCCTTTATATCACAGACCTTTGAAAACGCGACTCTGTCGAATTTGGAGCTGTCAGCTGTCAGGATCTTCTTCTGCGCCGAGTGCATCATCACTTGTTTTGTCTGGGCGAACTGTTCATTACCCTCTGTGATACCACGGTCTGCGCTGAGTCCCTTGCATGACATAAAAGCTTTCTCTACATTAAAAGCACTGAGACCCTCTACTACCTGAGGGCCTACAAGTGCGAGATACCCTTCTTTGAGGCTTCCGCCTGATGAAATAATGTTCCAGTCCGAAACATCGGACAGCTCTATCATTATTTCAATTGAATTTGTTATTACCGTGAGGTGCTCTTTGTTCTTGATAGCCTTGGCAATATAGACCGCTGTCGTGCTGGCATCAAGAATTATATGGTCTCCATCGTCAATCATGTTCGCTACTATCTCGGCGATCTTCTGCTTGCCTGAGACATTTTTCTTCTTGCGGACATTGAACGGCATATCAATATTGTTGTTCTCATTAAAGACAGCTCCGCCGTAACTCTTGGTAGCGATTCCTTCTTTGTCAAGGATCTCAAGATCCCTTCTTATTGTTTCCTCGGAGACGCCAAATTGTTTGCTGAGGTCACTTACCACAACACGCTTGTCTTCCTGTAGCTTTTCTATGATCTGATTTCTGCGTTCAAGTGCAAGCATTTTTAACCCCCGTAGACGAAGCATACCACCCGTCAGCCCCAACTGACTGAGCTGTTAATATTACAGGACCGATCTGCATATCTGCTCATCAGGATGCGCAATAACAGATGAATCCAGGAACATACCTGACTCGGCGATCGATTGTTTTGCCTTCTCAATTGCCGCTTCCACAGCTGCCACCTCACCTGTAAGGAACATATATGATTTTCCGCACATTCCCTTTGCAATACGCAGCTCTATGAGCTCTACTATTGCGGTCTTGGCTGCTACATCAGCAGCGGTTATTATGGACGCCACATCAAAAGTTTCAAGTATTCCCAGCGCTTCGACTTTATCTACATGAGTAGTCCCATATATTGCCGGGAATATCGATTCGTGGGGATTGCCGAGTACAAAGCTGTCTATAAGCTGTTCCTCATATTTTGCACAGGCTGCATCGACAGCTGCTCTCACGGCGCTCAGATCACCTGCGATAAGAGCTATATATTTACCCGGGCAAACTGTTTCAGCTTCTATGAGTTCGACCTCCGCCGTCTTGACCATGGCATCCGCCGCTGTCACACCTGTAGCTGTTGTTTTGAATTCTATCATTCCTATTGCTCTGCTCATAGCAATTTACTCCTTTGTGTACAGCCTTATCATCAGATAGCAGCTATCACAATATATCTGTCGGTAACTTCCGTTACTGTGCCACAGATAGATGCGTGTATCGGAACGCTGAGCCCAGCTGCTGCCTCCGCGATCACCTGTCCGCGCGTTACCTTGTCTCCTGATGCAACTACAGCCTTCGCCGGTGCTCCGATATGCTGGCTGAGCTGTTCAGAAACCTTCTTCACCGCAACGACCTTATTATCGAGAGGAGCCGGTCTGTCATATTTAGTCAGTCCGAGTCTCGCCTCAAGGCGCGCCTCAGGTACCTTTCTGAATTCTCTTATGCTGCTTACAGGTGCCGGTTCTACTCCCTTTGGAGGCTTTACTCCGGCCTTCCTTAGCCCTGCCTTGTATTCTCCGATGAGAGTCCTGGGTGATAGTCCCTGCGGGCAGGCATAAAGTTCGCAAACACCGCATGAACAGCAGAAGAACGTATCAAGGAAAACATTCATATCCTGAAAATCTTTGTTTGCCGCACTTCTCATGAATTTATGAGGCTCAATCGGATGACCCAGCATATTTCTGGGGCAGAGATCTGTACATGTCTGGCACTGGCAGCATATTGAAGCTGCGCGCTTCAGTTCTATTGAGGACGAACTGTGCTTCTTCATTATGAGCTGGTGCTCAGCTGGAAGAACCAGGATTGCATTAGTAGTTTTGGTTATGGGATCAGAAGCTTTCCCAAGTCGTCCCATCATAGGTCCGCCGACAAGATACTGCGGATCCCCGGTTGTTGTCCTGCCCGCAAGGGCGACTGTATCACCGATAGAAGCGCCGAGTGGAACGCGAACTGTCACCGGATTCTCGACCTCTCCTACTATGGATACGACCTTATCCACAACAGGCATATCCTTATTGAGGCCTCTCCAGATATTGTAGACTGTCTCAACATTAAAAACAGCGACTCCGGCTTCTATCGGAAGTCCGCCCGGCTTTATTACCTTGCCTGTCGCTTCGTAAATAAGAACGACCTCGTCACCCATGGGGTATGCACTTGGAAGTTCATGTATCTTAAGTTTTGGATACTTATCTATATATTCGTGCAGAGCATCTATAGTCTGCCTGTATTCTGATTTAATACCGACGATTCCCTGACCTGCCCCGACCGTATCTGCTATCAGAGCAAATGTTTCAAGAATCTCACCGGCATACTGCTGCAGAAGCTGTCTGTGCAGTTTAAGCAGCGGCTCACATTCCGCGCAGTTCAGCAGGATAGTGTCAGCCCTTTCATCAAGCTTTGCATATGTCGGGAAGCCGGCTCCGCCGGCTCCCACAACACCAAAGCTCTTAATTTTGTCAGTTAATTCTCTGATCTCCATGTTTACCACCATGCCTGAGCTGTTTATGCGAAGGTTCGCGCCGGAAAACCGCGAATGCGGTTTTCCGGCTGCTAGCTCAGGTTCGTAATTCGACATCGTCGCATTACGAACCTGACGAGTGCAAGATTATGCATCAGCATAATCTTCCACTCTGGCCTCTTCAATCAAGTTTGCATTCATCATCGACAATACCGACTATTGCCGCGTCTATCGGTGCTGTTTCCATTCCACAGCCAATTCTTGCGGCGCTTCCTGTAGCAACGAGAACAATCTCTCCGACCCCGGCACCTATATTATCGATAGCTACCAGTTGACCACTCGAGCCGCGCATTCTGTCTATCGGCTCCACGATCATGAATTTGTTGCCGACAAGATTTGTATTCTTGCGTGTAGAGATGAGACTCCCTACTACTTTGCCTACAATCATTGCGCCTCCTATACAAACGCTGCAAATTTGTTTTGCCCGGAATTATAATTTCACGATGACCGCAGTGTCTCCCTGCGAGATATGACTTGCATTTGCTTCGTCTGTATCTATATGCATCTCAAGTGAGAACTTCTCATCGACTCTTATCTTTACTTTGTTGAAAATTGTTCCGCGATCATTATCCACCTTAACGGAAACATAATCTCCGTCATGTACTCCGGCAGCTGCTGCATCGTTTGGTGTCATATGAATATGTCTTGCTGCAACAATGCATCCTTCTTTGAGGTAGAGCGCGCCAAGATGTCCGACTATTGCTATCGGCGCAGATCCGGCCACATCCCCTGATTCACGGATAGGAGCTTTTATTCCGAGCTTTATAGCATCTGTTGCAGAAATCTCGACCTGTGAACGGCTTCTTACGGGTCCGAGGATCCTGACGTTCTCTATGGCTCTGAGCTTCAGGCCTACAATGGTGACTGTCTCATTAGCCGCAAACTGACCGCCCATCAGATCTTTCTTTTTGGAAAGCTGATGTCCGGGTCCGAATAATGCCTCTACATGTTCCTGTGTCAAGTGAATATGCCGTGCGGATACTCCGATCGGTACCATGAATCCCTGTCCCTTGTCATTATTCTGATCCAGGGCTTCTATTACCAGTTTTGTGATCAATTCTACATTATTTGTATCCAAGGTGGCACCTGCTCTTTCTTAGGGGAATTCTTATAATTCAGGTCAGGCTCCCGGCATAAATACCTGGAGCCTGACCCTCGCTAAGCATAATGC
>JAAZDA010000433.1 GCA_012512995.1 Clostridiales bacterium
AATTCAGATGCCAGCGCTGCATACAGCAAAGGCGTTTATGAGTATACGACTGAACTTGGCATGAGGCGCGCACTTCACCTTGTTGAAGAACTTGGAGCCGGAAAAATCTCATCAACTCATTTTGATGTCAATACAGGCAACTCTCTGGAACCCAGAGAAATCAAAGCAAGTGTCAGGAAGGTCAATGATGTTCTCGGAATAACTGTTCCCGATGAGGATATCATCCGTGTCCTTAGCGGCCTTTCAATGGAGCCCGCAATAAATGGCGATGAACTTACTCTTCAGATTCCGGCTTACAGGGAAGATATGGAGTCATATCAGGACATAGCCGAAGAAGTTATTCGTATGTATGGCTATGATCATGTAAAGTCAACCTTCCTCAAAGATGCACAGGTCACAATGGGCGGACGCAACCTTATTCAGAGAACTGAGCTCAAGCTAAGACGCGCGCTCTGCGCTGACGGTGCATACGAGTGCATGCACTATTCATTCTTTGCACCATCTGATCTTGATCTGCTGCGCCTTGACAAAGATGCTCCCGAGCGCAATGTCATTCGCATCATCAATCCCATAAACGAAGAATTATCAATAATGCGCACCACGCTTGCTCCTGAAATGATACATGCTATTTCCAGAAACCAGAAAAAAGCGACTCTTGATGGACGCCTTTATGAGATAGGCAGCAGATTCATCCCCAAGTCGTTGCCGCTAACAGATTATCCTGATGAGAGACAGACACTGTGCATGGGAATCTGGGGCGAAAAAGAAGACTTCTTTACACTTAAGGGAATGTGCGAGACAGTCGCTGATAATCTGCTTCTTGATTTCTCTTATGAACCTGAAGTCAAAACATTCCTTCACCCGTATCGCACCGCTGCAATTGTATGTGATGGCAACAAGATCGGTTATCTTGGACAGCTTTCATATGACATACAGAACGATGAAGACATGAGAGTACCCTGCTATATAGCTGAGATAGACCTGCAGGCTCTGAGGCCGTCATACGGAAAAGTTGAGACATTCAGACCGCTTTCAAAGTTCACTGTAGAAAAGAGGGACCTTGCCCTTGTCATGGACAGCAAGGTTACCTGCGGAGAAGTGGAAGATGCTCTTTACGGCGCCTGCAAAGCCATCACTGACGTAAAACTCTTTGATGTTTACACCGGTCTTCCAATTCCGCCAGATAAGAAACAGATGGCATTTACCGTCACATTCACGCCTGGCGATGAAGAGTTCAAGGCTGATACAGTAGACGGATATGTTTCGAAGATACTTAGGAAGCTTAAGTTTACTATGGATATTGATTTAAGAAGCTGATATTACCGATAGGAGTTCGTAATGTTTCAAAATACAGAAAAAGTACCTGTGGGTTATTCAACAGCAGATTATTGGTTCGATCTGCCCAAAGAACTTATTGCTCAGGACCCGCTTGAGGACCGCGCATCTTCAAGACTCCTTGTCATGAATAAGGATACCGGTGAGCTTGAGCATAAGATCTTCAGGGATATTATAGATTATCTTAAGCCCGGCGAAACACTTGTCCTCAACAACACAAAGGTCATTCCGGCAAGGCTCATGGGAACGAAGATCGATACCGGTGCTTCTGTAGAAATACTTCTTCTGAAACGCCGTGAGAATGATATCTGGGAGACACTGGTGCGTCCAGGCAAGAAGCTGAGGCCGGGTGCAAAGGTGACTTTCGGTGACGGCTTGCTTACGGCTGAAATCCTTGAAGTTGTCGATGAAGGAAACAGGCTTGTTCAGTTCCATTATGATGGGATATTCGAGGAAGTTCTCGACAGACTCGGTGAAATGCCGCTTCCGCCATATATCACTCATAAGCTTGAAAACCCTGAGATGTACAACACTGTATACGCAAAGTTTGACGGCAGCGCCGCTGCTCCTACTGCCGGTCTGCATTTCACTAATGAACTTCTTGAGGAGATTGCCGCAAAGGGCGTAAACATCGCTTATGTGACACTTCATGTCGGTCTTGGAACATTCAGACCTGTAAAGGTCGACGACGTCCGAGAGCACCATATGCATACCGAATGGTATCATGTGACGCAGGAGACAGCAGACCTTATTAACAAAACACATGAGAACGGCAAAAGAGTAGTCTGTGTCGGCACGACAAGCTGCAGGACAGTTGAGAGCGCATCAACACCGGACGGGATTATCCACGCCGGAGCTGACAATACATCAATATTCATTTATCCCGGTTACAAAGTCAAGATAATGGATGGACTTATCACGAACTTCCACCTGCCGGAATCAACGCTGATCATGCTTGTTTCGGCCTTCTGCGGCCGCGATAAGATATTGCACGCATACGACGTGGCCGTGAAAGATAAGTACAGATTCTTCTCATTTGGTGATGCTATGTATCTTTACTAGATCTTTGAAGAATCCAGGATAACTGATATTCACACAGGTCTCGTCATCCAGAATAGTTGTGCCATCTGCTGCGAGTGCACATACAGCAAAACTCATGGCGATTCGATGGTCTTTGTGACAGGATATCCTGGCACCATGAAGAGCATAGTTATTTATAGCACCACCGTTGACAACATTACCACAACCGCATTTATTGGCACTGGCATTTATACTGTCAGGAGCCACTCCATGAATGATCATCCCGTCTTCAAGAGCCTCAATATCGGCGCCCATTGAAGCCAGTCCTTCAACAACTGCATCAATGCGGTCAGATTCCTTAACACGGAGCTCTGCCGCATCTTTTATTGTCGTAGTTCCATCAGCAAAAGCGGCAGCCACAGCTATGACAGGCAGCTCATCTATAAGTGCAGGTATCATGTCACCGTAAATAGTTGTTCCGTGAAGAGAAGAATACTTAACAACAATATCTGCGACTGGTTCTCCGGCTACAGTCCTCTTATTTGTGAGCTCAATGTTGCCGCCCATATC
>JAAZDA010000434.1 GCA_012512995.1 Clostridiales bacterium
ACACAATAATTCTCACGTTCTCTCCTTCGGTTTCATCGGTCTCGGCCTTATCGGCGGCACAATTGCCAGGGCTATTCGCCGATACCACCAGGATGCAATAATTGTTGCATATAATCCGAGTAAAAATTCATTGGATGAAGCAGTTGCTGATGGCGTGGTGAATGTCGCCACTCAGAGTATTGATGAGTCATTCTCTGATTGTGACTATATATTTCTCTGTGCTCCCGTGCATTGTAACGACGAGAACATAAGCCTGATAAAGCCTTATCTCAAGGAGACCTCTATTCTCACTGATATCGGATCAGTCAAAACTGATATCCACCTTTCAATATCGAAAGCCGGCCTGAATTCTCAATTCATAGGCGGCCACCCCATGACCGGCTCAGAGCGGACAAAATACCGCAATTCAAAGGCTGAATTTCTTGAAAATGCATATTATATCCTGACTCCTGAAAGGGAAGTCCCAGAAGAAAAAGTATTCACTTTCGCTGAGATAATACGCTCACTCTGCGCCATCCCGCTTGTCCTGTCCAGTGACCAGCATGATTATGTGACAGCGGCGGTAAGCCATGTTCCACATGTTATTTCGGCAACGCTGGTAAATCTTGTCCGTGATAGCGATACGCCTGAAGGAATAATGAAGACTATTGCCGCAGGCGGATTCAAGGACATCACGAGAATCTCTTCCTCTTCACCTGTGATGTGGCAACAGATCTGTCTGACAAATCGAGACAATATTCTGAAGCTTCTTGATGATTACATTGCCGCATTAAGCGACAATAGAAATATAATTGCATCCGCTGATTCCGACGCTCTTTATAAACTTTTCGACAGCGCCAGAAAATATCGTGACAGCTTCTCCAGTTCACAGAGCGGCCCGATCCAGCAATCATTTGTTCTGCATATCACGATTGCCGATCGTCCGCATGCTCTTGCGCAGATTGTCGATCTTCTGGCAGATGAGAATATCAACATTAAGAACCTTGGCATCGTCCACAGCCGTAAGTTCGAGGAAGGCGTTCTCAGCCTTGAGCTTCATACCAGCGAAGGCATGAAACAGGCCGAGGCTGTGCTGCAGAGCAACGGCTACAGCTGTCATGAGTAATTTTCTTAACTTATTAGTTGAATGAAACAGACCTAAGGAATCTGAAAAAATCAAAAGACAGGTTATATGGAGGCTCAGATGATCTCTATAGAAAAAGCAGACACACCGCTTCATGGCACAATTAAGGTGCCCGGTGATAAATCAATATCACATCGTGCTGTTATGTTCAGCTCACTTTCAACAGGGGATACACATATAACAGGTTTTCTTAATGGGGCGGACTGTCTCTCCACTATCGATTGTTTCAGGCGCCTCGGTGTTAATATAGAGGTTGATGATGAAGCATGTGAAGTGACAGTTCATGGCAAAGGACTTCATGGGCTGAAATCGGAGAATACCGTTCCACTGTACACAGGCAACAGTGGAACGACAACAAGAATAATAAGTGGTATTCTTGCACCGCAGCAATTTACAACAATTCTTTCAGGCGATGACTCAGTCAATCAACGTCCCATGAAAAGAATAATCGAGCCTCTTTCAAAGATGGGCGCTGACATAAAATCAAAAAACGACAACGGCTGTGCGCCATTGATAATCAAGGGCTCAAAGCTTCAAGGGATAACATGGAAATCTGCAGTTGCATCAGCCCAGGTCAAATCAGCTGTTATCTGTGCAGGTCTTTATGCTGATTCTGACACCACAGTCATTGAGCCGGCACTTTCAAGAGACCATACAGAGCGCATGCTCTCTTCACTTGGTGCTCATATTACAACAACAAAAGAAGCTGATGGATATCACGTCACAGTATCTCCTGCTGATGTGCTGATTTCTGTGGGTGATATTGCTGTTCCCGGAGATATTTCTTCGGCGGCTTTCTTTATGGTCGCGGCACTCATTGTGCCGGGGTCTGAAGTTTTGCTTGAAAATGTCGGTGTAAACCCGACCAGATCAGGAA
>JAAZDA010000435.1 GCA_012512995.1 Clostridiales bacterium
CTCCTTGACAAAGCGATCTTTGCTCCGTCTTCTGTTGTTGCACTAACCCTCGCAGTTGCTGCCGATTCGGCTTCTTTAGCCAGATTCCTGTAGACCTTTGTAAGCAGGATATTTAATTCCTTCACTTCTTCAGCTGTGAAGCCGCGTATGATGTTCCTGTCTGTCTCAGCGTGCCGCTCTCTCTTCGTCCTCAGAATCAGTTTTGCCTGTTCAGTCAGTGTAATCACCTTATACTTGCGATTATCCGGATCAGGCACTTGTTTTATAAGACCCTTGTCCTCCATTCTTGACAGGAGTCCAACCATGGTCGGGTGCTTGACTTGTGTTGCCTCGCACAGTTCCTTCTGCGATATCTTGTGATTTCCGTTCTTCTCTATATAGAACAGGATCGCCATCTGCGAGAAAGTGATTCCATCCTTGCCGAGCTGCTCGTTTGCCAGCCTCATGAATGTTCCGTTGATCTGCTTGAACTTGTATCCCAACGGTACGTCCTCAAAATTATCTGTATCCAAAATTCGCCTCCCCCAATACCAATATGTATGATAAGTAGCATGCTACTTATTGTCAAGTATTTTTTGATTAGTCTGGCATGATTTCTGCCACTCGCGAGACCCATCTACGACAAAAGTCGGGGAAAGCCCGTATAAATGGCTTTCCCCGACTGTACTATCCTGTCAGTTACTTCTTCTTTCTCTTCATCACCACTACTCCTGCTATACAGGCTGCGGCAGCAACTGCTGCCACCACCACGATCACCGTACTGGTCGAAGATGTGCCACTCTTTGCAGAATCAGCCGTGGCTGTGGGATCGGATGATTCTGCAAAGAGTGGCAGACTTAATTCTACCTAAAACAATACTTTATTCACAAAGATTACACATTTCCAAACATCTGCTTCTTTACGGGCATAAGTGCCGCGATGAGTGCCTGTCCCATGAACATGCAGCATATTACATCACCCACGCCGACGGTCAGCATGAAATATAACAGCCCCCCTGTCAGATGATATGCATAAGTCAAAACAAATGGCACTATTATTGTATTGCTGATGACCGGTGGAATCGTGCATAGATACCTGTGCTTCCGCAGTGCATAAGTGCCTGCTGCCCCAATGAGAGTCGCAAGAGTTCCGAATATGATATCGAAAATATTACACCCTGTGATTATGTTGCTGATGAGACATCCGATGGCGAGTCCCGGCACTGCAGCCGATGTGAAGAATGGAAGTATCGTCAAAGCTTCTGAGAACCTTACCTGGATCGCACCGCTTGCAAGATCAAAACCTGCGGCGAACATCGTAAGAATTACATAGAGAGCGGCGATCATTGCCGCACGTGACATAAAAAGAACCTTACTGTGATTATTCATATACTACGCTCCTCATACCGGAGCTACTTAAGAGGTTTGTGTCTTTTACAAACCTCTTAAGTCAAAAATTCGCGCTGGCGGAATTTTTGACTTTGCTCCTTAGTTTTGTTTGCGAGTGGGAAGGAGTGCATAAACTAATATGCCAAACACTCGCTGATAATGAAACAACGACTGCTGCATGCCTTTATTTGCACGCAACAGCCGCTATTATATCACAGAATGTGATCATCATCATTATCATTTGAATCCTGGGCATCATCGTCATCTGTTCCCTGCTCATGATCAGGTCCCGGTCCAAAATCAGGTCCAGGGCCGAATCCGGGTCCGCCGGTATTCATGTTTTCCCTTGTATACACGCGGTTCTGCCGGCGTGATGTCTCAACGAGGGCAGAAAGCTGTTCCTTTACATTCATGCTGTCCTTGATGTTGATGATCTCGAAATTACCAAGAGAATGATCAGCAGACGAAACATGTATCGTCCCTGTTCCTATGATCTTCTGCCATAGCGAGCGAGTAAGAAATACGTCCGTTATGCGGTAAAGTCTGACCTCATCCTCTCTTGAATTAATGAGTCCCCTGTCCACAAAAAATCTGTCGTTGCTGAATTCGTATACAGTAAATGTCCATGGAAGTCCCAGGAAATTTCTCTTCCTGTCGTGCCAGATAATGCCGGTCTTTTCGCTCATCTCATTTCTCCTCGTTCAATTGTTTTGCACATTCCGCAAGATCCTTCTGTGCATCAGGTGTGAGTTCAGGATACTTCGGATCGATGTCCTCAAGTGTCTTTACCAGCAGCTCCGAAACAAGGTATCTCGTGTACCACTTGCGATCTGCTGGAATCACATACCACGGAGCTTCTTTAGTCGCTGTCGCCTGTATCGCATCCTCATAAGCCTTCTGGTAATCGTCCCAGAGTTTTCTCTCCTTTATATCAGCAGTCGAGAACTTCCAGT
The DNA here is from genome assembly GCA_012512995.1 of Clostridiales bacterium. Classification (GTDB taxonomy): domain Bacteria; phylum Bacillota; class Clostridia; order Lachnospirales; family Lachnospiraceae; genus CAG-791. The sequence continues at coordinate 2,321 of JAAZDA010000435.1, forward strand.
TCTTCTCCGGTGTATCGATTCTCTCAAGGAAACGCTTCTTCTGCTCACCCTTCGAAACATGCAGAAAGATCTTGACCACGCGGTACCCGTTATTATACAGATACTCCTCGTAATTCTTTATATCTTTGTACCGCCGCGCGAAGAACTTATCTGTATCCATGCCTGTTATACGATCCGGCATCTTATATGTTTTGTTCATTTCATGGACTTTGACCACGAGAACATCCTCATAATATTAGCGGTTGAAAAGACCGATCTTGCCGCGGGCGGGAATATTCTTCTCGACCCTCCAGAGGAAATCATGCGCAAGCTCCTCAGTGCCCGGCTGCTTGAAACTGACCACATCGACACCCTGCGGATTGACTCCGCTCATGACTCTCCTTATTGTGCTGTCCTTGCCGGCCGCATCCATGGCCTGAAGGATAATGACAAGTCCCTCTTTGCCGTCAGCATAGAGTTTGTCCTGAAGAGCTGAAAGCTTATCATTATTAGCTTCCGTTTTCTGCTCGATCTTCTCCTTGAACTCCTCTCTCCCATCTTTATCAAGATTACCGTCAGTATCAATTTTGTCCAGATCAAAATCACCCTTACCGTCATAACAATATCTGTCCAGCTCCGACATAATGCCCTCCATGCAGACAAACCCGCGTGTCCGCAGCGCAGAACTCATTCTCAGTCTATATCATTTCCATCCACATAATCCCTGTCGCTGTCTTCATCGTTATCTTTCTTCCTGTCCGGATTTTCATCATCCGTTCCGGCCCCGGAATTTTGTCCCTTCTTCCTGCCGGCTACGCCAAGTCTTACCTTAACTATGCGATTTCCATCCACTTCGATCGCGCGTATCTGATTCCCGAAACGATCCTTGGCTGTCTCTCCTCTTTCCGGAATATGATCGAGAAGACCTATAAGATACCCGCCTATAGAATCATAATCTTCGCTTTCAAAATCAGTTCCGATTGCATCATTTATATCATTCAGGCTGCAACTGCCCTCTACTATGTAGTCTCCGGGGCCGACCTTCCTGATCTCATTGAGCTCAGACTGATCATACTCATCTCTTATTTCACCGACTATTTCTTCGAGAATATCCTCCATGGTGATGATGCCGACCATGATTCCATATTCATCAAGCACTATGGACATTGTGACAGTCGCTTTTCTCATCTCGAGAAAAAGCTCATATGTATTCTTAAATTCATGCGTGTAATACGCATCCCTCAGGTAATCCCTTATGCGGAACGGTCTCGTTGTATCACAAAGGAGCAGGTCCTTCATGTTGAGGATTCCTATTATGTGATCCGGATTCTCCTCGTACACGGGAAGTCTCGTGAACTTCTCGCCGGAGAACAGTTTGAGGACTTCATCGCGCCCCATCTCAACATCCACACAAGCTACATCTACCCTGGGGACCATAATATCTTTGGCCTGAGAATCTGTGAGATCGAAAACATTATTTATCATTTCCTTCTCATCGTTCTTGATAACTCCATCCTCGTGGCTGACCTCCACCATAGTCCTGAGCTCTTCTTCCGTTGTCTGAGCACTTCGCTCGCTCGGGTCTATATGTCTCAGGAACAGCACGCCTCGCGACAAAACATTTATCAGCCAGATAAGCGGTGTCAGCAGGACCATCAGGAACTTCACGACCTTGACGCATTTCAGGGAAAACTTCTCAGACTCCAGGGTAGCAGCTGTCTTGGGCGAAACTTCACCGAAGATCAGTATTACCAATGTGATTATCGCTGTTCCTATGGTAACTGCAAGATTGCCGCCAAGCCTTGCAGCAATGACTGATGTAAGCGCTGAAGCCGACAGGTTCACAACGTTATTA
>JAAZDA010000005.1 GCA_012512995.1 Clostridiales bacterium
AAGTGGAAAGAACAATAGTTCAGGCACTGATGAGGCGGCAACGACGGAAGCAAACGGCACGAACAACGGCTCAGGTTCAGATGGGGCACTCAGTTATGGAACCATAAGCCTCGAGAGCGTGGACGGATCAGGCGATGGCTCTGACAGGTCGTACAGTTGCTATATTTTCGTGCCGCAGGATCAGGCAGAGATATCTGATTTCGTGACGCTCAGAACAAGAAAAGGACACGAGCCGCTGACGCTTTCTGATGATGGCGCTATTGTAACTGAGAAGATCGCAAGTATGCTTGATCTTTCTGTGGGCGATTACATTACGCTGACGAAGGACAACAAGGATTATAAGGTAAAGATAAGTGCCATAACTGAGCAGTACCTCTACCATTACGTCTACATGACGGATTCATGTTACAAAGCTACTTTTGGAAAAGAGCCCGATTATAACGCTGTAGTATACAAAACAAGTTCATCCAAAGAGTCTGAATACAAGCAGGTCGGTGAGGGCGCACTCGGCATCGATGGTGTTGTCAGAGTATCATATGCTTCGGCTACGCGCAGTCAGCTTGACAGCATGCTGTCGGCTCTTGATCTCGTTATCGTCGTACTCGTGGTGGCAGCCGGAATGCTTGCTTTTGTTGTTATCTTTAATCTCAATAATATCAACATCAACGAGAGAAAGAGAGAACTTGCGACCCTCAAAGTCCTGGGCTTCCACGACATGGAAGTCGCAATGTATATTTACCGTGAGAACATATGGCTCACCCTCGATGGCTGCATCGCCGGATGTTTTATCGGAAACTTACTTCACAGATTTATAATCACGACTGTTGAGATCGACACTTGCATGTTCGGGCGCTCGATCGCTCCTGAGAGTTATGTATACTGCGCGGTATTGACAGCGCTTTTCGCTGTGATTGTCAATGTCATCATGTTCTTCAAATTGAGGAAGATCGACATGATAGAATCGCTGAAGAGCGCGGAATAGACTGAGCAACGGGTACTTGACATAGTTTTGAGCATATTATAAAATTCTCCCGTCGATGGTCAACCTATACTAAAATTATGGTTGACAATTACAAAGCGAATCAACGCAAGAATGAGCAGCGACTCGTTATTTGCGATATCACGTTGCTTTGAACATCGTAAATAGAGGGAGAATATTTCATGAAGAACAACAAGACAAGATTTCTTACCACCACAGCACTTATGACTGCGGTACTCTGCATCCTGGGACCACTGACAATACCGATCGGACCTGTTCCGATTTCACTTGCGAATTTTGCGATCTGCGTTATCGCATACATCCTTGATACAAAGCGGACAGTGATTTCAGTCTGCCTGTATATTCTTCTTGGACTTGTAGGACTGCCTGTTTTCTCGGGTTTTGGCAGCGGAGTAGGAAAGCTCTTCGGACCCACAGGCGGTTACATAATCGGATATATTCCGATGGCGATCATTGTGGCACTTTTCGTTGGCAAGTTCTATAAGAAACACATTGCCTGCATAGTCGTGATGGAGGCATCGACCTGGCTCCTTTATCTCATCGGCACGGTATGGCTTGCATATTCGATGGGAATGACATTCAGCGCGGCACTTGCGGCAGGCGTTATCCCGTTCATCATTGAGGACTTTATCAAGATGGTAGTCGCTGCTTTCCTTGGACCGGTGCTGAGGAAGAGACTTTCAAAGTTCACGTCACTTGAAGAAGCGTAAGAGGCAACTGTCAGGCAAAATCCATAAGTAATCATAGTCCGCGGGGTCTCAACAGGCTTCGCGGATTTTTTATTGTTCACTGGTATATATTGGTAAGCATGTTTTGCCATAATCAATGGTACAATATTGAACTAAGAAGGCATATATAAAAAAGAGTCTGGGGGACATTTCAATGAAGAAACTCACCAAAAGCGTGATCATTCGTTTTGCCATAGGGCAGCTGGGGTGGAGCACACTGTCAGCGCTCGTTACGAACTGGATAATTTCTTTCTACCAGCCAGATCAGGCGATGATAAGTGAGGGACAGACAATATTCGTCCCACAGGGCAGAGTGATACTCGGAATATTCACGGTGCTCGGCGGCATTTATGCGCTGGGTAGGATTTTTGACGCGATCACCGATCCGCTCATCGGCAATATGTCTGACCGCTGCAAGAGCAGGCATGGGCGCAGGCTCCCCTTTATGAAATGGTCGGCGATTCCATTTGCGCTTGTGACAGTCCTCATTTACTGCGCACCGATAGACCACGAATCACCTCTTAACGCAGTATGGGTACTTGTGACAATGCTGATGTTCTACCTGTTCATGACAATATATTGCACACCCTACAACGCACTGATCGCTGAGATGAGCCACAGCCAGGAAGAACTCACCAATATCTCGACAGCGATTTCATTTACCTTTATCTTCGGATCGGCACTGGGTTATGCAGCTC